>CAZDIF010000210.1:0-5033 GCA_964505365.1 uncultured Actinomycetota bacterium | reverse complement strand
CCATCGAGACCGTCTTCCCCGACCCGGCCGCGATGGAGCAGGTGCTGGCCATGGGGGCGGAGGAGGGCATCAGGTCGGCCGTCGGCCAGATCGACGCCATCCTCGCGGACGACGGCGCCACGGTACGGCCGCGCCCGTGAGCCGACGATGACCGACAGGACCCGGATGGAACCGACCACCCACACCCTCGCCGTACCGGGCGCCACCCTGGCCTACGACGTCCGGCGCGGCGGCGGGACCACCGGCCCACCGCTGCTGATGATCGGCTACCCCATGGGCGCGGCCGGATTCGAAACCCTGGCCGGCCACTTCACCGACCGGACCGTGGTGACCTACGACCCCCGCGGCATCGAGCGCAGCACCGCGGCCGGGCCGTGGAGCCCGGCATCGTTCGAGCAGAACGTCGACGACCTCCACCGGCTCGTCCGCGAGCTCGACGAGGGACCGGTCGAGGTCTTCGCCAGCAGCGGGGGGGCGATCAACGCACTCGCCCTCGTGGCGAGCCATCCCGATGACCTCCGCATGCTGGTGGCGCACGAGCCCCCGGTCCTCGACGTCCTGCCTGATCGGGAGGCCGCAGTCGCCGCGGCGACGGCCGTCCACCGGGACCATGTGCGCAACGGGTTCGGTGCCGGAATGGCCCGCTTCATCGCACTCGTCAGCCACGCGGGGCCCTTCCCCGCCGACTGGCCCGACCAGCCCGCGCCCGACCCGGCGATGTTCGGCCTGCCGGCCGAGGACGATGGCTCGCGCGACGATCCGCTGCTGTCGCAGGATGACACGGGCGTCCAGTTCCAGCGGCTCGACCTCGATGCGATCCGGGCCGCCCCGACGCGGGTGGTGGTCGCCGCCGGCCGCGAGTCCGAAGGACAGCTGACGCAACGGGCTGCCGTCGAGGTGGCGGAGCGGCTCGGCACCGAGGCCGCGGTGTTCCCGAGTGGGCACGGCGGATTCCTCGGCGGCGAGTACGGCCAGACTGGCGAGCCCGACGCCTTCGCGGCCACGCTCCGCGAAGTCCTCGGCGAGTCCTGAGGGGTCCGTTGACGCCACGGACCTGACGACGCGCGTCGCTACGACTCAGCGGGCTGGGAGACGGATCGCCCAGGACCTGACGAGGTCGATGAAGCCGAGCCTCCGGTAGAGCCCCACGGCAGGGTTGCTGTGCGTGACGGCGAGCCCGATCCTGGGCAACGCAAGGTGGGCGCAGGCCGTCATGGCGTGCTCGAGGAGGCGTCGCCCGATCCCCTTGCCGCTGTGGTCGGGATGGACGAACAGGTCCGCGATCCACGGGCCGCCGGGCCACACGGCGTCCGCGGTTGTCGTCGTCACGATGATGGCGCCGACGGGCTCGCCGCTGCCGGAGGTACGAACGATCGCGGACAGTTCGGGATGCACCGGGCCCAGTACTGACCCGTCGAGGAGGCCGCGCAGGCTGCTCACGGCAGCGTCGTGGCCGGCTTCCGCAGGAACGTGATCGGGATGCGAGGCCGGGTAGGCGCGGAGCCTCGTGTCCGCGAGCCGGACCGCGAGCTCGTCTGACACGTGCGGGACCGACTCGAAAGGCGCAACCTCGTAGGGTGGGGGCAGCGGATCCCCGATGGCCACCGGCTGCGTCGGATGGGCGACCATCACGCTGGCGCGCCGGACGAGCTCTCCCCCAGCCGCGACGAGCTCGTCGGCCACCTCCTCGTCCGCGGTGGCAACACGCATGCCGGCAAGCTCGGTCGTGACGACCCCGGCGAACTGGGGTGCGGGGACGTCGGGCGATCGCACCAGCGGCTCGGCACGCGTCGGGTGGCCACGGCGGTCCAGGACGGTCCAGCCGAGCCGGGTGCCGTCCTCGTCGAGGAGGAGGCGAGCACCGTCGGGCGGGGGCACGTGGCCGATGCCGCTGGCCGCGCCGGTCACGCGAGTGCCGTTCTACCGGTGGGCTTCAACAGGTGCTCCTGAGGCCCCGGGAATCTGTGCCCCGGTCGTGCCGAAGCATGCCGTGGAGGCGCCCGTACCGCGCGATGCGGCGGGGAGCCGGCCGGCGGGCGCGCGTGGGACGCACGCGGTGCAACGCGGCTGCGAGGCCAGCGTCTGGTAGTCGAACGCACGGTCCAGACGTGCGCACCCCAAGGACGAACCCATGCGTGCCACGATCCTCCACCTCGTGGTCCTCGGTGTCCTCGCCGCCGGCTGTGGCGCCACCGAGACCCCCGGTCCATCGCCGTCCGAGCCCACATCGCCGACGGCGGAACCGAGCACCGACGACGAGGCGCCGACCGCGTCCCCGATCGTCGGCCAGTGGGCCTCCGGCGGATCGCCGGTGGACCTCGGTGACGGCTGGAGGCTGCTCGACTGCGAGGGGGACATCCCGGCCCAGTGCATCGAACGCGACGGGACCCCGGCCGGACTGCTGGAACTGTCGGACTGGCCGCTGCCCAGCGAGCTGGCATCAGCATCCGACGGCACGTCGGTCACCGCCGCCCTGCGGGCCTTCGCCGACGGTCGCCACCGCGAGACGGCGAGCGACCGCGCGGCCGGGTGCGGGTCCGACTACGAGTTCGCGTCGGACGAGACGCAACCCGTGCGCGTCGGGGGTGTGCCCGGGGTGCGCTACGGGTTCACCGGCACGGAGGCCGGCGTGGTCACCGAGCACGTCGTCACCTACGCCACCGTGCACGCGGATCGGCTGTGGCTGGTCGTCGCCGACGCGGCGGCCAGCGACGGCTGCATGGGCTCCGACGAGCTGCTGGTGTTCGAGCCGGACGTCCTGGCCGAACTCCTCCCCACGATCGATCGGATCGTGGCGGGCACACCGCTGCCCACCTCCTGACGGAACGCGCGACACCGCGACGTGTTACAACTGCGCCGTGTCCGGTCCAGGGGGAACGCGGGATGAGGTTGCGGGCGGTCGGTGCGGTCGCGCTGATGGCCGTCGGGGGGCTGGTCCTGCTGCTCGGCATGCTCGGCGCCAGCGAGCAGCCCGACCCCGAGGGAGCGCGGATCGGCGTGCTGGTCCTCTCGCTGCCGATCATCGCGCTGGGCGCCTGGCTGTGGCGCCGCCGCAACGGTGGGACCCCGTCCGGACGCCGTCGGGCGAAGATGGCGGCCGCCGGGATCGTCGGAGTCCTGATGCTGGCCCTGGCCGGGTTCGCGTACGCCGACGGCGAGGTGGCGGTCGCGGCCGGCGGTGTGCTCTTCGCCGTCATCGCGCTGGGCTATGTCGCGGTCGTCCGCAACTCGGCGGCCGACGACGTCGTGGCCACGATGCTGGACCTGCCCACCGGCCCAGAGCCCGGCCTGCTGGTCGTCGCGCCCCGCACCAAGCGACTGGTCCGGGCGGTGGGCGCGGCCGTCGCCGGCCTGAGCCTGCTCGCGATGGCCCCCGCGATGCGCGCCGACGGCGAGGGCGCCTGGTGGTTCGTCGGGCTCTGCGGGGTGGTGGTGCTGGTGGCGTCCCCGTTCATGCTGTTGCAGGCCCGGGGGGTCGCCGGGCTGGGCATCAGCCGGTCCGGGGTCAGCTTCACCGCCGGCAGCCGCACCATGCTGGCCACGTGGGACCTCATCACCGGCGTCGAGGCCTGGCGCATGCGGGCCGGCCGGCACGGCCGCGTGCGGATGGTCGGCGTGCACGTCACCGACGTCGACCGGCTGCAGGGCCTGGGACGCGGGCTCCGGCGCCTGGCGCGGATCAACCACCGCCTCGGCCCGGACCTGGCGTGGCCGGCCACGATGTTCGACCTCGAGGACGACCGGATCGTGGAACTGGTCCAGCACTACCTCGATGATCCCGAGCGCCGACCCGAGCTCGACCGCGTCCTCCACCAGTCGGCCGGGGACGACAGCCTCGCTGCGCGTGTCGTAGGGTGAGGCGCGCTCGCAGCCGAGGGAGTCGGTGGATGAGGGGCTCGACGAGCGCCACGGAGACGCGGTCCACGAACCCGGATGCGGGCCCGCGCTGGTCACCGCGGGGCGTGGTGGTGTTCCTCGCTGCCGCGGCGGGCGCAGGGGCGGTGACGCTCGGACTGTGGGCGGCGGACTACCCGTACGCGGACCTGCAGCGCGGCTACGCCCGGATGCTGGCCGTCGCCGGCGTGCTCACGTCGATCGTGCTGTTCGCGGTGTCGACGACGGTGCGGCGGGCGACAGAGCGGTCGGGTCTCGCACGCGTGGGCGTCGCGACCGCCGTCGTGGCCGCCGGTGCGCTGACCGGATGGGCATCGGGGACCGCGCTGCTGGAGTGGTCCGGGGCCTCGGACGACGACGTCGAGCCGCCACGGGGCGGCGCCGGTCCCGCGCCCACCCCGCCAGCAGCCACCCAGCGGGCCGGCCCGGCAGGACCCACGCCCCCGGTGGATGTCCCCGTGACCTGCGATGGCGACACGGCGACGGGCGACGTCGACGGCGACGGTGCCGCCGACCAGGTGATGCATCGCGTCGTCCGCGGAGCGGCCGTGCTGCAGGTGTGCCTCGCCGACGGTCGTGCGGACCAGCTCCCCGGCCTGGGCCAGGCCGAGGTGCTCCAGCTGCTGGACATCGACGGAGACGGCCAGATCGAGATCGCCCACGGGGCGAGCAGCGCCGCCGCCGCGTGGGCATGGGTGGCCGTCTGGCACGACGGCGCGCTGGTGCCGGTGACCCTGTCCGGCAGCGAGGAGGTGCTCGAGCTCGCCCGCGGCGGCACCGGCACCTTCGATGGAGACCGGTGGTCCGCGATGGAGGCGTGGGGCTGCACCGACCTCGACCACGACGGTGAGCGGGAGCTCGTCACCGCACGCGCGGATCTCGTCGACGACCACTACGAGGCGACGTTCACCGGCCACGTCGTCCGGGACGGTCGTGCGACCGTCACGACGCGGACGGACGCGCGCCTGCCCGTGAGCTCGGACCCGTTCGCCGGGAGCGACCTCGGCGAGTGCCGCTGAGCTCAGTGCCAGTCGCTGATCCTCACGTCGTCGGGCGCCGGTGAGCCCGTGCCCGTCTCCAGGAACGACTTCAGGCTCATCAGGAACGTCGCCCACTTGGTGCTGCAGTGGTGCATGAAC
>CAZDIF010000209.1:0-5054 GCA_964505365.1 uncultured Actinomycetota bacterium | reverse complement strand
CCGGCACCACGACGACCGGGCACGGTGCGTGGGTGATGACCTGGTGGCTGGTGGATCCCAGCAGCAGCCCCTTGAACCCGCCGAGCCCGCGGGTACCGACGACCAGCAGATCCGCGCCCGTGGCGGCCTCCAGCAAGGATGCTGCCGGCGGGCCATGGACGGTGGTCCGCTCCACATGGACATCCGCGGGCGAGCGCGGCAGCAGCCGGTCGATCACCGCCATGGCCTCGCGCTCGGCCTGGTCGCGGTCGGCGCTCGGCATCGCGGCGCCGAACTCCATCGGGGCCCAGTACATGGGCAGCTGGTAGGCATGGACGACCTCGAGATCGAGCCTACGGCGGCGTGCCTCCTCCAACGCGTACTCCAGGGCCCGGCGGGCGTGCTCAGACCCGTCGACCCCGACAACAATCCGTCCACCCATGGTCGCCTCCTCGTGCGTGGGCTCGTGGGAGCAGTGTCCGCGTGGTCGCGCCGGCGGGGACGTGCCGTTGGTCCCACCGCGACGGGGCCGGTCGGCTGCCGATCGAGCTGATGACCAGCAGGAACAACCCAGTGTCAGGATCACCACTCCGGTGGGCGACAGGATCGTCACTGCCGCGTTCAGCACTGCGTTGAGCACCGTGAAGGCTGCCGACCTCGGGGACGTGATACTCGTCAGCCGCTGTCAGGGAGCATCTGGTCAAGGTCGATGAACCTGTAGCCAGCTGCTTGGATACGGCGGATGATCTCGGGAAGCGCGTCGGCGTCGAGCCTGGACCCGTCCGTCGGGTGCGACCCGACGTGCATGAGGATGATCTGGCCGGGATGCAGGTCGTCGAGCACCCGGTCGACAACCTTCGCGGCGGTCATGCCTCCCGACGTGCCCTGCCACCCGAGCGTGTCCACCGACCAGCGCACCGACCCGTAGCCGCGGTCGTTGACGAGCCCCAGGGCCCGCGCATCGCGTGCACCGTACGGGAACCGGAACCACGGGCGGGGATCACGCCCGGTCGCTGCACGGATCGCAGCCTCGGCGCCGTCGATCTCGGCCCGCACCGCTGCGTCGTCCAACGTCGTGAGGTCGGGATGGGTCTGGCTGTGGTTGCCCACCGGGTGGCGGGTCCCGATCGTGGTGGCATGGGTGGGATAGGCGGTGACCCACCGACCCGTCAGGAAGAACGTCGCGGGCGTTCCGGTCTCGCGCAACGTGTCCAGGATGGAACCAACGGCGTCGCCGTTCGCGCCGGCGTCGAACGTCAAGGCTACGACCTTCCGGCTGGTGGGAAGCGAGGTCCACTCGGTCCCACGGAGGCTCGCTGGAGCAGTACGGTCGGAGGGCGGCGAAGGGGGAAGCGGCTCATGGTCCGGGGCGCCGGTTGGAGCCGCTGTTGGGTCTGGTGTCTGGGGTAGCGGGCCCGGGTCGTCGGGAGCAGCGAACTGCAGCCATCCGTAGAAGGCCGCGCGGTCGCCCTCCAGCGCGTACCAGGCCTCGTCGACCGACGGGAACTGGGTCGCGGTGGCGTCCAACTGGGCGAACAGGCTGATCGATCCGCACGAGCTCGACGCGTTTGGGATGATCCCGGGGAGTGTCCGCTTGAAGTCCACCAGCGCCCGTGACCCTTCCAGTCGCACACCGTCGAGCAGCTCCGCGGTCTCCCGGGAGAACCAGCCCCCGTAGCCCGCGTCCCGCTCCGATGCCGTCGGGCCGGCCAGCAGTGCCTCCAGCGCACCACGGAGGGGGGTGATGGCCGGTACTTGTCGGGCCACGGGGAACGCCTCGCTGCACGGATCCCCCAACTGGGAATTCGCGAAATGGACCTCGACCATCACGGTCGCCGGAGCGGACGGCAAGGACGCCGACGGAGACGGTGCCGGCGATACGGTTGGCAGGGCCGGTGCCAACGACTCAGTCGGCGCAGGCGTGGGTGTTGCCAACGGGTCGGGCGGGGTACCTCGGCACGAGACTGCGACCATCGCCACGAGCAGCAGGCACAGCAGACGCGGGTATGTCGACCCACGCATCAGATCCTCCTCGAGGTCCGGCCCCGTCGACACCGAGCATCGTCGGTGGTTCGTCCTCGTGACAGGGCCGTTCCACCCGGCGCTCGGAGGCCCTTCGGCACGGGGTGGACCCGTCAACCTCAAGTCGGATGCGTTGGGGGAGGCCTTGTCACCGGTGAGCCCACGGACGGACAGGCTGCGACCCGTCTTCCTCGACCCGCTGTGGGCCTGCCGTCGGTGTCTCCCCCAGTGTGTCCACCTGCCGTCCTACCCTCTCCACACGATCATCTACGGCACTTGCCTGTCGCTGGTCGTTCCCCCTGAGGAGGAGCATGTGGTGGTCACTGTGCTGCTGGTGGACGACCATGAGGTGGTCCGTGGGGGTCTGCGGGCCATGTTGGAGGCCCACGACGACCTGCAGGTCGTCGGTGAGGCGGGAACCGCGGCGGAGGCGCTTTCTCGCGCCCGGACCTTCGAACCGGACGTGGTCGTGATGGACGTGCGGCTGCCGGACGGGTCCGGGGTGGAAGCCTGCCGGGAGATCCGGTCCAGGATGCCGCAGGTGGCGGTGCTGATGCTGACCTCGTTCTCTGACGACCAGGCGCTGTTCGACTCGATCATGGCGGGTGCGGCCGGATACGTGCTCAAGCAGGTTCGCGGGTCCGACCTGGTCGACTCGATCCGGCGGGTGGGGGCAGGCGAGTCGATTCTCGATCCGGGGGTGACCGCCCGGGTGCTCGAGCGGATCCGCAATCCGAAGGAGGACGAGGACCCGCTGCTGTCCCGGTTGACCCCGACCGAGCTGCGGATCGTCGAGATGATCGCCGACGGGTTGACCAACCGGCAGATCGCGGAGCGGGTCCACCTGGCGGAGAAGACGGTCAAGAACTACGTGTCGGCCATCCTCGGCAAGCTGGAGGTCTCTCGGCGCGCGGAGGCGGCGGCCTATCTGGCCGACCGGCGCGCCCGTCGCCACCACGACGACTGACAGCGGGCGTGGCCGAGGTCCCCGGACCGTGAAGCCGGCCCGGAGGAGCGCATGACCGAACAGGCACTGCAGGTCGTACTGCGGGATGGGACGCGGGCGCTCATCCGGCCCATCCGGCCCGAGGACAAGAGGAACCTCGAGGCGGGCCTCGCGTTGCTCTCCCCCCGGTCCCGGTACCTCCGGTTCCACGGCGTGGTCGATCACCTGTCCGAGGCGCAACTGCGCTACTTCACCGAGATCGATCACCGCGACCACATGGCCTGGGTGGCGATCGACGAAGACCACCCGGACACGCCGGGGATGGGGGTGGCCCGGTACATCCGGTTGACGGACGAACCGACCGTCGCCGAGGCGGCACTGACGGTGCTGGACGAGTACCAGGGTCGGGGTCTGGGGACTGTGTTGCTCGCCGTGCTCGGCGAGAGTGCGATCGCCAACGGCATCCGCACGTTCCGCAACTACGTGCTGGAGGACAACCACGCGATGCTGGCTCTGTTCCAGGAGCTGGACGCCGAGCTGACCGAAGAGCCGTTCGGCGTCTACCGGGTGGACTATCCCCTGCCTGACGATCCCGAGCTGCTGCCTGACACGCCCGCCGGGCGTGTCGTACGAGCCGTGGCCACGCGTGACCACGGTCTGGCGCTCGGCCCGCCGCTGTGGCTGCCGAATCACTCCGACGCACCCAGCGCGCCGACCCGGACGAGCCACCACGAACGCGGCGACCTCCGAGACTGGCTCGATGCCACCTTCGGCGGCAGCTGATTGCTTCGGCCGTCGTCTGGCTGAGTGTTGAGGGTGGTGTCTGCTGGTGGCTGCCGGTCGGCCCGTGCCGGTCAGGACCGTTGACCTCGGCGACGGGACCATCGGCACTTCCTGCCCGATGCACACGCCGCGACGCTGAAGGCCACGGCGAAACGGAGTCTGACATGGACGCTCGGCACCTCCCGATCAGGGACCTGGTGACTGGCCGCGTGGTCGACGTCACGGCGACGAGCACCCTGCGATCGGCGGCGCAGCTGCTCGACGGCGAGGTGGTCGGAGCGCTACTGGTCCGTGAGACGCGCGGGACACTCGGGATCCTCAGCGAACGCGACGTGGTTCGTGCGATCGCCGACGGGGCTGACGTGGATCAGGCCCGCGTCGCCGACTACATGACCGAGGATCTGGTGATCATGCCGGGCTCCGCCTCGCTCGCCCAGGCCCTGGAGACGATGCGCGACAACGAGATCCGCCACGTCGCTGTGCGAACCGGCGACGGCATCGGGATCGTCTCCATGCGGGCGCTGATTGAGGCGCTCCTCCCACAACCTGCCCACACCTGACGGGGCAGCCTCTGGCTCGGAACGGGCGGAACAGCCCGCTACGCGAGTTGCATGAAGAGCTTCTCGAACTGGTCGGGGTGCAGGTCGTCGTCTCGGTCCTGGAGGACGCACTCGAGCAGTCCGGCCGAGAGCAGCCTGACCCCGGCGCGTTCGACCGCGTTCTTGCCGGCGGTCAACTGCTGGAGGACCGCGACGCAGTCGCCGCCGTCCTCCAGGGTTCGGGCGACGGCCTGCAGTTGACCAGCCGCACGGCGCAGTCGGTGGATGACGTCGGTGCGGGTCTCGGCAGGGATCCGTTCGGTGTGCACCTCGCTGCTCCTCAATCGGACGACGCCCAGTCGTTCGGGCACGCGCAGGTATATACCCCCGGGAGTATATGAGGTACCGTCGCGTCTCGAGGCGGCCGACGTCGAGGAGTTGGTCATGAAGCTCGAGCAGGTCCACCTGGAGAGTCTCGGTCACGCCTCCTACCTGGTGGCATCAGACGAGACGGGCGATGCGCTCGTCGTCGACCCACGCCGGGATGTGGACGTCTACCTCGGTCTGGCCCACGAGCAGGGCTACCGGATCCGGTACGTGGTCGATACCCACCAGCACAACGACTACCTGTCCGGGCTTCGCGAGCTGGTGGAACGCACTGGCGCGACCGCCCTGGCCTCGTCGTACACGGACAGAGTGGGCTACGACCACCGGCCGGTGCGTGATGGCGAGCAGATCGAGTTCGGCGAGGTCGGGATCGAGGTCCTCCACACGCCTGGGCACAC
>CAZDIF010000208.1:0-5065 GCA_964505365.1 uncultured Actinomycetota bacterium | reverse complement strand
GAGTTCGTCGACGGGGACCTCGACCTCCTGGCCGTCGCGGATGACGGTGGCGGTGTCGGGCTGCAGCGCCATCAGCTGCCGCACGGCCTGCGACGCGCGGGTCCGAACCACCTTCGAGGCGTGGTCCGAGAGCAGGTGGTAGGTGGTGATGAACACCGACACCGCGAAGAAGTGGCCAGCCGGGAACTGCGCGGTGACGAAGAGCCCCAGCAGCCCACCCACCAGGCCGGCGAACGCCCCGAACTCGAGCAGCACGTGCTGGTTGAGGATCCGCCGCCGCAGCGATGCCCATGCCATCCTCTTGACGAACCACCCCGTGACGAACATCGTCGCCAGCGCCAGCGCGAACAGCACCCACGGCAGCAACGGATGCGCGAGCACGGTCCAGAACGGCTCCATGCCCAGGACCATCAGCGCCGCGGTCACCGCCGTGAACCCGCCCGCGACCAGCAGCCGGCGGCGCGAGGTGCGGAGCTCGGCCTCCTCCTCCTCGAAGGATCGCACCTTGTCCGGGTCGCGGTAGGTGTAGCCCACCTGCTCCAGCGTCCGGCGAAGTTCACCCTCGTCGAGGCGGTCCGGGTCGTAGCGGACCAGGCCCTCCTCGTGCGCCAGCGACACGCCGACGTCGTACACGCCGTCCATGCGCTCGTAGGCCTTGCGGATCGTGCTCGTGCAGAACGAGCACGACATCCCCCCGATCTTTGCCCGGAAGGTTGCCTGCCGGTCATCGCCGGGAGCAGCCTCGGGCGTCCGCGGCTCCTGCGCCATCCTCGTCCTCCGGGGACTCGTCAGACGACGTCGAAACCAGCAGCGCGCACCCGTTCGCCCAGATCATCCTCCGAGAGTCGGCGCTCGTCGAAGCGCACCGTCGCCGAGCCCGCTTCGTCGACCTGGGCCTTGATCACACCGTCGAGGCGCTCGAGCGACTGTCCCAAGCGCTGGGCGCAGTGGCTGCAGTCCATTCCAGTGACCTGGAGGACCGTCTGGGTGACCATCGCTGCCTCCTCACGACGAAGCAGGACGTGGACGGTAGGCCTTCCTGCTGGTGGAAGGTCAAGGGCTCACGGGAGACCTCGATCGCCGTCATGGCAGGTCGATCAGGGCGAGTGGCATGTCCGGCATCCTCGGGGTGTTGTGTCAGGACGATCCCCCGGAACGGAGGTCCGATGACGGTGTCCCGCCTCGGTCGCGCACTCGCCCGGCTGGAGCGTCGTACACGGCCGGTCGACGCCGCCGTCGCGACGGCCCACCGCCGGCGCTGGGCCGAGCTGCCCCAGCACGTGCGCACGCCGTCCCAGCTGCTGGGCCGCAAGTTCACCGGCTGCGAGGGCACCCACGGCGTCTTCCCGGCCTGCAACCTCGGCTGCGAGCCCTGCTACCACGGACGGGAGGCGAACCGCGTCCCGGTCGACGGGGCGCACACGGTCGCCGAGGTGGACCGCCAGATGGCGTTCCTGCGGGAACGTCGCGGGCCGGGCCAGTACGCCCAGCTGATCGGCGGGGAGGTGACGCTCCTGCCGCCGGAGGCCCACGCCGAGGCGCTGAAGGCGATGCAGCGGCACGGCCGCATCCCGATGAGCTTCACCCACGGTGACGTCGACCTCGACCACCTCGAGCGGATCGTGCTGGACGCCGACGGCCGGCGCCGGTTCGACACGGTGTCGTTCGCCGTGCACGTCGACACGACCATGCGCGGCCGGCGCGGCGTGAAACATCCCCGCAGCGAGGCGGAGCTCGACGACGAGCGCGCCCGGATCGCGGGCATGTTCGACGAACTGCATCGCCGCCACGGTGTCCGCAGTTACCTCGCCCACAGCATGACCGTCACGCCGGACAACCTCGACGAGGTCGCCCACGTCGTCCGCGTCTGCCGCGAGCTGGGGTTCCGGATGAACTCGTTCCAGCCCGCCGCCCACGTCGGCGACCAGCGTCGGTGGCACGGGGGCCACGGCGACCTGACCGACGACGCCGTGTGGGGTGAGGTCGAACGGGGCGTCGGCCGGTCCCTGCCGTTCGGCCTGCTGCAGGTCGGCGACGTGCGCTGCAACCGGACCACCTGGGGCGTGTGGGCCGGTGACCGCTACGTCCCCCTCCTCGAGGACGGCGATGGGCGCGACGAGGCCGCGCGCGACGCCTACCTGCGGGCGCTGCCGGCGAACCTGCGGCTCGACCCGTGGCCGGTGAAGCTGGCACGGATCGGCCGCGCCCTCGCAGGTAGACCGCGCGACGCGTCCACGCTGGTGCGCTGGATGGGCCGGCTGGCCGCTCGTGGCGCACCCGGGCTGTGGCGTCCGGCCACGTCGGGAGCCCGCGTGCAGGCCACGACCTACGTCATGCACCGGTTCATGGACGCTGACGACGTCGCGACGGCGTGGGACCTGCTGCGCCGTGGTGAGGCAGCCACCGACCCAGCGATCCGGGCCACCCAGGAACGCCTGCAGGCGTGCGCGTACGGGATGGCCCATCCCGAGCGCGACGAGGTCGTCCCCGCCTGTGTGCAGCACAGCGTGCTCGACCGCGCCGAGAACCAGCAGCTCATCCAGCTGCTGCCGCCACGACGGTCACGCTGAGTCCGGCGCGGGCGGAAGGGTACGGCGCCGCCGCGGGTTCCCTGTCCCCGGACAGGAAGGCCGTAGGGATCATGCCTGTGCGACGTGCCACCGCGACCGCGATCGGTCTCGCCCTGCTCCTGGCGGCCTGCGGAGGGGATCAGGCCCCGGACGCAGCATCGTCGCCTCCACCACCCGGCGCCACGGAGGACACGTCGGCGCAACGGGTACCCGACGCGGAAGTGGAGACCTTCGACGGGGCCACGACCACGCTGGCCGACCATGCCGACATCCCGATGGTGGTCAACTTCTGGGCGTCGTGGTGCCCGCCGTGCATCGCCGAGATGCCCGACCTCGAGGCGGTCCACCAGGCGGTCGCGGGCCAGGTCGCCTTCGTCGGCGTCAACACCCAGGACACCCCGGACGCGGCCGCCCAGATGGTCGAGGAGACCGGTGTCACCTACGACCTCGTCCGCGACCCGGACGGTGCCCTGTTCCGGGCGTTCGAGGTGTTCGGGATGCCGTCGACCTTCTACGTCGACGCCGATGGCGTGATCGTGGGCCGGCACACCGGGCTGATCACCCGTGACGACCTCCTCGCCGACCTCGTCGACCACTTCGAGGTCGAGACTGGCGGGCCGTCGTGATCGACGCACCGTTCGCCCTGGCGTTCACCGCGGGCCTCGTCGCGACGGTCAACCCGTGCGGGTTTGCGATGCTGCCGGCCTACCTCGGCTGGTTCCTGGGCCTGGGCGAGGACGGGCCGGCCGGCCGTGGCGGCGCCGTCGGTCGGGGCCTGGTGGTCGGCGCCGTGGTGTCCAGCGGCTTCCTGGTGGTGTTCGGCGTGACCGGTGTGCTCATCACGCTGGGCCTGCGGTCCGTCATCGACCTCATCCCCTGGGCCGCCATGGCGGTCGGGCTGCTGCTGGTCGGCCTCGGCGTGGCCATGCTCGCCGGGCACGAACCGACGTTCTCGCTCCCACGTGCCGGAACCGCCGGCGGTGGCCGCGGCACGGGTGCGCTCTTCGGGTTCGGGGTGAGCTACGCGGTGGCATCATTGTCCTGCACCCTGCCCATCTTCCTCGCGGTGGTCGCCGGAGCGATCCCGCAGACCACCCTCGTGGGTGGCGTCCTGCTGTTCGTCGTGTACGGCATCGGCATGTCGCTGGTGCTCGTCGTCGTCACCCTGGCCGTGGCGCTGGGACGGCAGGGGCTGGTCCGTCGACTCCGTCGTGCGTCGGCACACGTCAACCGGGTGTCCGGCGCCATTCTCGTGCTGGCCGGCGGGTACATCGTGTGGTTCTGGGCCACCAGCCTGTCCGACGCGCTGGCCCCGGCGGGCCCGGTCGCGCTGGTGGAACGCTGGTCGTCCCGGGCCACGGAGCTGATCGGAGCCCGACCGGTGGTGTGGGGCGTCGGCCTCGGCGCCGTGGTGGTCGTCGCCCTGGCGTCGCTGCTGTGGACACGCCGCCGCCAGGAGGGATGATGGGGCGACCCATCAGTGCCGGGTCGCCCACTCCCCCCGTCAAGGAAGGAACCACGCGGCAGCCGTGTTGCCTCCGTGAACCCCTCATCGAGGAGGAAGCCATGGAGTTCGCACTCGTTCCTGCCCTGATCGCCGGGCTGGTCGGCACCGCGGTCATGACCATCATGATGCGGATGGCCGGCAGCGCGGGGATGACGGACATGCCGCCGATGGAGGTCGTCACCGGCTCGATGATGTCACCCGACCCCGGACGTGCCCGACAGATCGGTTTCGTCCTCCACTGGATCATGATGGGCACGGTGGTGTTCGGGCTGATCTACGCCCTCGTGTTCAGCGCCGTGGGTGATGCCGGCTGGCTGACGGGCCTGCTCGTCGGCCTCGTGCATGGCCTCGTCGTCGGGCTCGTGTTCATGCCGATGATGCCGGCCATGCACCCGCGCATGAGCCGGGACCCGGTCCCCGCCGGCGCGCTGGACGAGTCCAGCGGCAGCGTGCGCCTTGCGGCACCCGGCGTGCTGGGCGCTGGCTGGGGCGGGATGACCCCCGTCGGCCTGCTCGTGGGCCATGCCGTCTACGGCATCGTCGTCGCACTCGTGTACGGCGCCATGGCCTGAACCGACCCCCAGCCGGGAGGTCGCACCTCACGCACCGTTGACCACGGCGGTGTCGTCGCGGGTGGTTGTGCCCTGTCCCTTGCTGAACAGCAGCGTCGGGCGGTGGGCCCCTCGGCGGTCAGTGCGCCGCACGAAGTCCGGTCAGGCCGACCAGCACCAGTCCCACGCCGATCAGCAACAGCCGGAATTCCGGACGACGCCGAGTCGCCCACCAGCCGGCACCGAGCAGGAGCATCAGCACGACCGCCTGGACGACAACGCCCCCGTCGGTGCGTGGCAGGAGGAACTCGGTCACGGCGGTCCCGAGCCGAATGGTGGCCATGCGAGCTCCTTCCAGGCGCAGCCGCTGGATGCGTCTCACGAGGTTCGCCACTCGCGTAGGGGTGTCGGACCGATGTCGCTGGGTTCCTCATGGT
>CAZDIF010000207.1:0-5075 GCA_964505365.1 uncultured Actinomycetota bacterium | reverse complement strand
GCCCAGCAGTACGTCGACTACGTCGGCCTGCGCGCCTACCTCGAGGGCGAGGGTGCGATCGAGTCGGGCATCCTGCCGGCCCAGTGGCCCAGCATCTTCGGCCACGCCAACCCGGCCAACCAGATCACGTTCACCGAGGTGATCCCCAACAGCGGGCGGCCGGACCGCTCGTGCCCTGGCGTGCCGGACGAGGACGTCTACGACGCCCAGGACAACCCCGACGGGGTCCGCTGCACGTTCCAGGACTACATGATCAACGTGTTCGGCCCGCGCCCCGACGGCAAGGCGCGCCGGCCGATCAGCAACGTCGGCGTCCAGTACGGGCTGTCGGGGCTGCTGGCCTTCCTCGAGGGCACCGACGACCCGACCCGACCGCCGATCACGCCCTCGCAGTTCGTCGCGCTGAACGCCGGGGTCGGCGGGTACGACATCGACTTCCAGCCGATCGACGAACGCACGCAGGCGGACCCGCTCGCCCAGGAGCGCGTGTACCGCAGCGGTGCGGTCAACACCGGCGCCCACCTCGACGAGGTCGCCATCATCGACCTCGGCGGCCCCGAGCCGGGCGCGTTCCACGACGTCTACCGCAAGTACTCGATGCGTGACCGGCTGATCCGCGAGCACGGCACGGCGGCCAACCAGGTGTTCTGGGAGGGCCAGACGCCGCTGATCGGCGACGTGTCGTTCGTGGACGACTCCATCCGGGCGGTGGACGACTGGCTCGCGGTCGTCGAGGCCGACACCCGCGACGTCCCGCTGGCGCAGAAGATCATCGACGCGAAGGACGAGGCCGGCATCGCCGAGCGCTGCGTCGGCGTCGACGGCACCGACGTGCCGCTGGAGGTGTGCGACGCCACGGTCGACCCGACGATCTTCTCGTCGCCGCGCATCGAGGCCGGCGGGGGCGACCCGATCGTCGGGTTCACCGACGACCGCCTCGACTGCCAGACCATGCCGATCGAGGACGTCGACTACGCCGGGCAGGCCTTCGACGAGGTGTTCACGGAGGCCGAGCAGCAGACGCTGAAGGAGACGTTCCCCGACGGCGTGTGCGACTACTCGAAGCCGGGGAAGGGCTTCCAGGCCGCGGTGCCGTGGCAGACCTACCAGGATGCCGACGGCACCGTGATCTACGGCGGGGAACCGCTCGGCCCCGCGCCGGTGTCCGAGCCGTACGGCCCGCGGGGCGCCGGTCGCGGACGTGGTGGACCGCCCACGCGCGTCGCGAGCAGCGCCCTGCCGGCCACCGGCCCGACCCTGCCCCTGGCCGCCCTCGGGTTGGTCGCGCTCGGTGGCGGCCTGGCCGTGGGCCGTCGACGCCCCTGACCCATTCCTCGACGCGCCCGTCCGCAAGTCCTGCTTCAGTCCATGGCCTGCGACGCCGAATCGTGTAGGCGAGGAGAGGGAAGCCTCGGGATGGGAACGTAGTGTCAGAGATGTCACTGGCCCGGCTGCCGGGACGGGGCGTCGCCGTGCCAGCGGTCACAGCAGCGATCCTGTTGTTGGTCATCTGGCAGTTCGCGGGCAATGACCAGCGCGACAGCGTGGTGCTGACCTGGGTGGCCGTCGGGATCTACCTGGCCGTCCTTGCCAGGTTTGCGTCGCTCACGTTCGTCGTCGACCGCCAGTCCGCACGGTTGGAGCAGCTCGTCGAGACGGACGCCCTCACGGGGCTGCCGAACCGCCGCGCCTGGGACCGACTGCTGCCGGTCCTCCATGCAGACGCCCAGCGGTCCGGGCTGCTGCTCGCGGTCCTGGTGCTCGACCTCGACCACTTCAAGCGGGTGAACGACCAACGTGGCCATGCCGAGGGCGACCGCGTCCTCGGCCTGGCTGCGGCGGCCTGGCTGCGGGAACTCCCGGAGGGTGCGGTGATCGTCCGGTGGGGTGGCGAGGAGTTCGTGGTGGCGCTGCGCGTTGGTGGACAGGCCGAGGCGTTGGCTGCAGCCGAGCGGCTGCGCACGGCGGTGCCACCCGAGGTCACCTGCTCCGCGGGACTGGCACTGGCCGGACCGGACGAGGCCGTGGAGGAGGTGTTCACCCGTGCCGACACGGCGCTGTACCGGGCAAAGGGCGACGGTCGCGACCGCCTCGTCGAGGCCGTTGCCAGCGAACCCGCCGAGCCGGCAAGCGCCGCGTCGCCGGTGACCCTCAAGCGCGTCGCCCTGACCGCGGTGGCGTTGGTTGCGCTCACCGCCCTCACCGCCGCGGCCAACCTGGTCCTGCAGACGGTCCTCTTCGTGGCCGCGCTGGCCGTGGCGGCTGGCGGGGTGGTGGCTGCCCGGCGCCGCAACACGTCGGTGTTGCTGTCCAGCCGCGTCCTGCTGGCCGGGTTCGGGCTCATCATCGTGGGCCAGGTCGCCGAGGTGGCGAGCGGGCTCGGTGGGCCGGGTCGGGTGTCGCCCGCCGACCTGCTGTACCTGGCCGGGTACGCGACCGTCGGCGCGGCAACCCTGCAGGTCGGGCGCCGCACCCGCGGCCGACGGGTCGGGTCAGGACTCGACGCCGCGCTCATCGGTGCGGGCCTGACCACCGCGGTGCTGCTGGTGCTGTCCCAGCGGATGCCGATCCCGTGGTACTCGCTGGACGGGCTCGGCTACGCGGCGTGGCCGCTGTTCGACGTGCTGCTGCTCACGATGTTCGTCTGGCTCGGCCTGTCGCCGGAGCTCCGGGAACTGGACGTGCGGGTGATGCCGCTGATGCTGATGGTCCTGCTGGCCACCGACACGGCGTTGGCGGTGCTGGAGCCGGCCGGTCGCTACGCGGACGGTGACCCCCTGGATGCCGGCTGGTTCCTCGCGATCGCGCTCGTGGCCGTCGCGGCGTGGTCGAGCGCCCGCCGCAGCTGGCGGGACACCGCCTCGGCCATCCTGCCGGCGTGGCGTGCGGCCGCACTGATCGGCGGGACCCTCGCGCCGGTGGCCGGACTGGCGCTGGTGGACCTCCGGGCCGTGCAGGTCGACCTCGCGACCCTGGTCGCCGGCACCGTGCTGGTGGTCCTGATCGTGGTCCGGATCTGGACGCTGCTGCGGCTGGCGGGACACCAGTCGCAGACGCTGGCGGCGGCGACGCGTCGCGATCCGCTGACGGGGCTCGTCAACCGGCGGGGGTGGGACGAACACCTCGACCGCGAGTTCGCGCACGCGCGGCGGGCCGGGCGCCGGCTGGCGGTGGCGATCTTCGACCTCGACCACTTCCGCCAGTTCAACGCCGAGCATGGCCACATGGGCGGTGACGACCTGCTCCGCGCGGCGGCACGAGCCTGGAGCGGCTGCCTGCGTGCCAACGACCTGCTCGCCCGCTGGGGCGGCGAAGAGTTCGCCCTGCTGACGCCGGACTGCGACTCCATCGACGCCGTCAGGACCCTGGAACGCCTTCGTGCCGCCACCCCGAGCGGTCAGACGTTCTCGGCCGGCGTGACCGACATCCAGGATGACGACACCCCTGAGGAGGCGCTGGGGCGCGCCGACGACGCGCTGTACAGCGCGAAGCGCAACGGACGGAACCGCACCCAGGTCGCGGTGCCGTCCGGGAGGCCCTGACCCGCACGCCTGCCGGCGTGGTCAGCGGCGGAGGGCCTTGATCAGCTCGTCCTTGCTCATGTCCGAGCGCCCCTCGATGCCGACCTCCTTCGCCTTGTCGTACAGCTCGTCCTTGGTCCAGTCCTCGTACTTGCTCGAGGTGCCGCCGCGCTTGCCGGCCGTGGACCGGGGCGTGTTGGCGATGCGGGCGGCCTTCTCCTTGCTCATCCCCTCGTCGCGCAGGGACTCGTACTGTTCCTCGTCCTTGATCTGTGGCGTCGGCATGGGCAACTCCTCTCTGCCTTCGGTCACGTCCACATCATGGCCCCGCGAGGGACAGGCACCTCACACGATCGTCCGTGTCTGCGGACGGCCACCTCGTCATGCGTCCTGCGACGAGGAAGGGGTTGGATCAGCGGAGTGGCGTGTCGTGGGCGAGCGCGTGCAGGCGTTCGCAGGCGTCGGAGACCTCACCGATGGTCCGCTCCACGCGCGCCGACGTCTGCTCGTCCGGACTCGTCTCGAGCACGGTGCGCAGGTGGTCGATGGAGGCCTCCAGCAGCTGCGTGGCGCGGCCCGCGGCCAGCTGCGCGACGGTCGCGTCCTCGACGCCGCCCACCGGCTGGCCGACGCGTCCCTCGTCGGGGTCCGCCGCAGGCGTCGCCGCCGTCGTGCCGCTGCCGGGTGCGGACCGGGTCGGTGGCGCGGGTGGCCACTCGACGACGGGATCGAGGACGTCGTTGCGCGAGAGGTCGGTCGTCAGCACCTCCGGGCAGCCCGCCGCGGCGTCGGTCCGTTCATGGGTCGGATCCGTGGTGACCATGCCGTGGTCCTCCTGTGCCGGTGCCCCACGGACCGTGACATGCCGCGCGGCCCGTGCCCATGGCCGGACGGACACGAGCGGACGCCGATCGGCCACTGGCCCGTGGACTGTGCCGTCGGCACGAGGCGGATGTCGAAGCGGAAGGCGTAGCACGTCCGCCCAATCGTCCGTATGGTCTGCTCGGACAGGGCCGACGTGGACGAATGGCCCTCGCGCCCGCCCTCGACGCTTCCCACGGTGGTTTCGTCCGACGACGAGGAGGAGGTTGCCATGGCACGCACGAGGTACGCGCCGGACACCGCGCTGGTCGTGGTCGACGTGCAGAACGACTTCGGCGATCCCGATGGCAGCCTCTACGTCGACGGCGGCGAGGCGATCGTCGAGGGCATCAACGAGGAGATCGCCGCGGCACGCGACGCGGGCGGGCTGGTGGTGTTCACCCAGGACTGGCACCCCGAGTCCACGCCCCACTTCGCCAAGGACGGCGGTGCCTGGCCGGTCCACTGCGTTGCGGACACCTGGGGCGCCGAGTTCCTGCCGTCCCTGGACGTCGAGGGTCCGGTGGTCCGCAAGGGCACGGAGGGTGGCGACGGCTACTCCGGGTTCAGCGTCCGGGACCCCGAGTCCGGCGACGAGCACGCGACGCGCCTGGGCGCCCTGCTCGACGAGCACGACATCGAGCGCGTCGTCGTGGTGGGCCTGGCCCAGGACGTCTGCGTGCAGGCCACGGT
>CAZDIF010000206.1:0-5109 GCA_964505365.1 uncultured Actinomycetota bacterium | reverse complement strand
TGGTGGCTGTACTCGACCGAGATCCCCATCTTCTCGAGCAGGTCGATGGTCTGGCGCCGGAAGTCCGACTGCACGTCGAGCGGGGTCATGTCGAAGTAGGAGCCGTTGTCCAGCGGCTTCGGCGAATCAGGCGACTCGAAGAGGAAGAACTCCATCTCGGGGTGGATGTAGAAGGTGAAGCCCATGTCGGCGGCCTTGCGCAGCTGCCGCTTGAGCACCTGCCGCGGGTCGGCCGCGAACGGCTCGCCGTCCGGCGTGACGATGTCGCAGAACATCCGCGCCACGCCCTTGGACTCGGGGCGCCACGGCAGTGGCTGGAACGTGGAGGCGTCCGGGACGGCCAGCATGTCGGCCTCCTGGACGCGGGCGAACCCGTCGATGGACGACCCGTCGAACCCGATGCCCTCCTCGAAGGCGTTCTCGAGCTCGGCCGCCGTGATGGCCACCGACTTGAGGAACCCGAGGACGTCGGTGAACCACAGGCGGATGAACCGCAGGTCGCGTTCCTCGACGGTGCGGAGGACGTACTCCTGCTGCTTGTCCACGGTCTGGGCTCCTTCGCGTCGGCGTCCCCACGGGGACCTCGGGGAGCGTAGTGGGCGGCATCCGGCTGCCCGCCGTGGAGCGGGCCCGACACAGCAGTGGCGCACGACCGTGCGGGACGGTCGTGCGCCACCTGGCCACGGACGCCGGGTCGGCGACCGACGGCACCCACCCGGCGCGGGCCGGTCGGGCGGCCGGGCGTTACTGCTCGGCCGGTGCGGCCGTCGGGGACGCCTCGGTGCTGGGGGCGAAGGCGTAGGCGCTCGGACGGCCGGCGCTGGCGCCACCGAGGACGTCGCCGGCGTAGCCGGAGACCCCGTGCTCGTAGACGTCGAGGCCCTCGAGCTCCTCCTCCGCGGAGACCCGCAGCAGGCCGGCGGCCTTCAGCGCGGCGAAGAGCAGGCCGGTGGCCACGGCGACCCAGGCCGCCACGGCGATGATGCCGATGACCTGCGTGCCGAGCAGCCCGAGGCCACCGCCGAAGAACAGCCCGCCTTCGGTGGCGGCCAGGCCGACCCAGAGCGTGCCGAGGATGCCGCACACGCCGTGCACGGCGACGGCGCCGACCGGGTCGTCGACCTTCGCGGAGTCGACGGCCTTGACGGCCACCGCGACCAGAACACCGGCGATGAGGCCGACGAGCACGGCCATGCCATTGTTGACCGCGTCGGCACCGGCGGTGATGCCGACGAGGCCGGCGAGGATGCCGTTGCAGGTCATCGCGACGTCCCACTTGCCGGTGGTCGCACGGGTGTACATGCCCGCCGCGGCACCGCCGGCGGAGCCGGCCAGCGCGGTGGTCACGATCACGTGCCCGATCGCGGGCCCGTCGAGCGCGAGGACCGAGCCGCCGTTGAAGCCGAACCAGCCGAAGAACAGCAGGAGCGTGCCGAGCGCGCCCATCGGGATGGAGTGGCCGGGGATGGCGCGGGCCTTGCCCGTCTTCTGGTCGAACTTGCCGATGCGGGGGCCGAGGATCGTGGCCGCGACGAACGCGGCGATCCCGCCGGTCATGTGCACGATCGTGGAGCCGGCGAAGTCGGTGAAGCCGAGCTCGGCGAGCCAGCCGCCGCCCCAGGTCCAGGCGCCGACGACGGGGTAGATCAGGGCGGTCATGACGGCCGCGGTGATGACGTAGCCCCCGAACTTCATCCGCTCGGCCACCGCACCGGAGACGATCGTGGCCGCGGTCGCGGCGAACATCGCCTGGAAGGCGAAGTCGATCTCCAGGGTGATCCCGCCGGTCTCGACGAGGTCGTACGGGGCGGTCGTGAGGAAGAAGCCGTCCGCACCGAACAGCCCGCCGACGGACTCGCCGTACATCAGGGCCCAGCCGATCGCGTAGTACACGATCATGCCGACGGAGATGGTCATCAGGTTCTTGCCGATGATGTTCGCGGCGTTCTTCGACCGGGTGAACCCGGCCTCGAGCATCGCGAAGCCCGCGTGCATCAGGAACACGAGGGCCGTACAGAGCATCAGGTACAGGGTCATGACGGCGACATCGAGCTCAGCCATGGGGATGGCACCTTTCTTGGTCGGTGGCGGGACCGTACGAATGGCCCGTTACCCCTCCGTTCCTCCCATGTTCCAGCCGTGTTACGGATCCCCGGGGGCGGCCGCCCGCGGCTACCGTCGCGCCGTCCGGCCACGATTCGACGTGAGGAGGACGAGGTGCTGCGCGTGGCGATGGCCCAGGTGGCCGCACGGGTCGGCGACGTCGACGGCAACACCGAGCTCGTCCTCGACGCCTGGCGGCGCGCCGCCGAGCAGGGCGCCGACCTCGTCGTGTTCACCGAGCTGACGATCACCGGGTACCCGCCCGAGGACCTGCTGCTCAAGCCCGAGTTCCTCGCCGCCACCGACGCGGCCCTGGAGCGGCTGGCCGCCGAGGGCCCGCACGAGACGGTGGCGATCGTGGGCACCGTCGCCTCGGTCGGCGACCGCGAGCCGCCCGACGAGGAGTCGTGGGACGTGTCGGTCCCTGCCCTCGACCTCCGTAACCGCGCGGTCGCCCTGTCCGACGGGCGGGTCGCCGCCGTCTACGACAAGTGGCGCCTGCCCAACTACGGGGTGTTCGACGAGGCCCGCTACTTCGTGCCGGACGACGAGACGGTCGTCGTCTCGGTCGCCGGTGTGCCCGTCGGCCTGACCGTGTGCGAGGACCTCTGGACCGACGACGGGCCGCTGGCGCAGGCCGCGGCGGCGGGGGCCCGCGTGGTCGCCAACCTCAACGCGTCGCCGTGGCACGTGGACAAGCGCGACGGCCGCGAACCGTGGGTCCGCCGGCACGCGCAGCGGGACGGCACCTGGATCGTCTACGTCAACCAGGTCGGCGGCCAGGACGACGTGGTCTTCGACGGCGACTCGATGCTGTGCGCCCCCGACGGGACGATCGTGGCCCGCGGGGCGCAGTTCGCCCCCGACCTCGTGGTCGTCGACATCCCCGTCGATCCGGCTGCGGTCGTGGGCCCCGCCCTGCCGGGCCACCCCGGGCCGCGGCCCGAGCTGCCGACACCGGCCACCGAGGACCGGCTGTCCCGGGAGTCCGAGGTCTGGCAGGCGCTGGTCCTGGGCACCCGCGACTACGTGCGCCGCAACGGGTTCGAGGAGGTCATCGTCGCCCTGTCCGGGGGGCTCGACTCGTCGCTCGTCGGGACCATCGCCGCGGATGCGCTCGGTGGCGAGCACGTGATCGGGCTGCTGCTGCCCTCGCCCTACTCGTCCGAGCACTCGCTGGTCGACGCGAAGGCGCTCGCCGACAACCTCGGCATCCGCACCCACGAGATCGGGATCGGCCCCGCCATGGCGGCCTTCGACGACATGTTCGCCGCCGTGTTCGCGACCGAGGGCCACACCCGCGCGGGCGACGGCGTGGTGTCGGTCACCGAGGAGAACATCCAGTCGCGCATCCGCGGGCTCGCCGTGATGGCCGTCTCCAACGACTCGGGCGCGCTGGTGCTGACCACGGGCAACAAGTCCGAGTACGCCGTGGGCTACGCCACGCTGTACGGGGACATGAACGGCGGCTACGGCCCCATCAAGGACGTGCCCAAGACCCTGGCCTACGACCTGGCCCGGTACCGGGCCTCCCTCGGGCCGTCGATCCCGCAGAACACGATCGACAAGCCCCCGTCGGCCGAGCTGCGGCCGGACCAGACCGACCAGGACTCGCTGCCCGACTACGACGTGCTCGACGACATCGTGGCCCGGTACGTCGAGCACAACGAGGGCGTCGCGGACATCGTGGCCGCGGGCCACGACGAGGCGGTCGTTCGCGACGTGCTGCGGCGCATCGACGGGTCGGAGTTCAAGCGTCGGCAGGCGGCACCCGGCCCGAAGGTGACCACCCGGGCGTTCGGCAAGGAACGGCGCGTCCCGATCACCCACCACTGGCGCGGCTAGGTTTTCCACAACCGGCGAGGTCGGTGCCCCATCCCCCCGGCCGGCGCGACACCATGGGCTCCAGATGACACGAGGAGCCATGGATGCACACACCGTGCTGGGACGACCGCGTTGCGTGGGCACGTGCCGAGGCCCGGCGCCACGTCGACCGGTCCCTGCCGGTCCCCGTGACCCTGCTGCTGTTCGTCGGCGACGACGCGGTGGCGTACGTGCGGGCCGACGGGGTCCCCGGCCAGGATCCGCGGCACACGTTCACCGCGGCCACCGCGTTCGCGTCCCGCCTGGCGGTCGACCGCGCGGTCGCGATCCACGAGGCACGGCTGTCGGACGGTGACGAACCGGACCGTGCGGTGCGCCTCGCGACCGGGCAGGCCGCAGTCGGCATCGAGTGGTGCGCCGACGGGGCGGACACCGGCGCGAACGGCGGCCTCCTGCTCCCCCACCGCATCGACGACCATGGCGGCGTGGAGTGGGACGAGGAGGTGCCCCACGACGGCGGCCTGCTCGCCAGCATCCTGGCCGAGGTGGTCTCCGCCGCGGCCTCGCCGCTGGCCGACCTCGCCACGGCCGACGCGTGCTACGCGATCAGCCGCACCGGGGTCGCCATCGGCGTGCACCCGGCATGGCGACGGCACCTCGACCTCGACGCGGTGCCGGACCCGTCGGGCCTGCGCCCCGAGGACCGCCGGCGGGCCCGTGACCTCCTGTGCGGTCGCGGGGGGGTCGCGGCATGATCGACGCGACGTGGGCGGACGAGGTCCGCACCCTGGTGGAGGTGGACCTCGAGGCGATCGGCGACGCCGATCCGTTCCTGATGGCCGGCCCCGTGGACGCGCCGCACCTGGTGGTCGCGCCCCGTGGTGCCACGCGCCACGACGACAGCGACCCGCTCGCCGAGCTCGCCGTGGCCGCGGGCGCGCTGCGGCCCGACGTCGTCGCGCTGGCGATCCCGTCCCGGTTCCGCGACCTCGAGTCGGGCGCGGTGCTGGGCCGGATCGTGCTGGTGACGACGGTCCACCGGCGTGGGCCCCGCGACCTGCACGTGCGCTGCGACCGGCTGCCGCTCGTGGACGCCGACCAGGGACCGACGCTCGGTCCACCCGCCGCCGCGGAGCTGTCCCTGTCCCCGGTCGCCTCCCTGCTGCACGAGGCGCTGACCCG
>CAZDIF010000205.1:0-5111 GCA_964505365.1 uncultured Actinomycetota bacterium | reverse complement strand
GCACTGATGGCGTTCCTGCCCGAGGGCGCCCGCGACGGGTCGCTGCAGCCGGTGCGCCAGCGCGGGGTCGCCTACACCCGCGACGAGCTGGAGCCCGGTGCCTCCGGCGTCGCGGCGCCGGTGTTCGACCACACGGGCCGTGCGGTGGCCGCCGTCGGGATCGTCGCCCCCACCGCCCGGCTGCCCGAGCCCGAGACCGTCGCGCTGCGCGTGCTGCGGGCCGCCCGCGAGATCTCCGAGCGCCTCGGCTGGCGGCCGCGTCGCTCGGCGACGTGACGACCGGGCCGTCCAGCGAACAGGTGCGGCTGGCGACCGTCGAGCTGCTCGGCGCCCTCGTCTACGGGCAGCTGCGCGCCTTCCAGGCGACGGCGACCGCGATCGCGGCAGCCCCCGACGCCCGCACGGCGGACCAGCTGGCCGACTTCTCGCTGGGCGAGCACCGCGCCTACGTGGTCCTGCGCGACCACCTGCTCGACCGCACCGACCTCGCCGCCAACGTGATCGACCGGCAGAAGTCGGTGTTCGACGCGTACTTCGACGCGATCTCCCTGGGCGAGTGGCGGGCGGCGTGCGCGTTCCTCGCGGTCGGCCTTCCGATCGCGGCCGACTTCGTCCGCGAGATCGCGCCGGCGCTGCCGGACGACACCGGCGAGGTGGTCGTCGCCGCGCTCGCCGACCGCGAGGCCTTCGAGGACTGGGCACTGCGGCAGCTGCAGGACCAGATGCACTCGCCGGACCAGGTCGAGCAGGTCCGGGCCGTCGTGGCCGACATCCTGGGCCGTGCCCTGACCGGCTACCAGGGGGCGATGGCCGACACCGATGCCCTGCGGGTGCTGCTGCGCGAGCACGAGGGCGGCTCGGACGAGGGCGAGGCGCTGGTCCGCCGGATGGCGGTGCGCGTGCTGACCGGCCACCGACGCCGCATGCACGCGCTGGGGATCGAGGACCTCAGCTGACCTCGCCGGGCCGCACGTGCTCGAGGTGGATGCCGGCCCACGCCGGGTCGGCGCCGGGGTGGTCGGTGCGCACGTGGCCGCCGCGGGACTCGGTGCGTCGCAGCGCCGACGCGCGGACGAGCTCGGCCGTCGCGATCGCGAGGCGCAACTCGGCGACGCCGGGGTCGAGGTGCGCGCGTCCCGACCCCGGGTGCGTGCCGAGCCGGGATGCCAGCGCCACCAGGTCGTCGCGGAGCGCCACGAGGCCGTCGGCCGTCCGCACGGGTCCGGCACCGCGGGACACGGCGTCGCGCAGGTCGCCCCGCACCTGGTCGAGGTCGGGCCGCACCGGGTCCGTGTCGACCGTGGGGGGAGGCGGCTGCCCGTGGTGGTCGAGGTCGTCCTGGGCGATCGCCGCGGCGGCCCGGGCGCCGAACACCAGCGCCTCCGACAGGGAGTTGCCGGCCATCCGGTTGGCACCGTGCAGCCCGGTGGACGCCACCTCGCCGGCGGCGTACAGGCCGGGCAGGGACGTCCGCCCGTGCAGGTCGGTGCGCACCCCGCCGACCATGTAGTGGGCTGCCGGCGTCACCGGCACCCGCTCGGTCGCCAGGTCGTGGCCGTACCGGCGCGCCCCGTGCAGGACGGTCGGGAACTCGGCCTCCAGCGTCTCGGCGCCCAGGTGGGTGGCGTCCAGCCAGGCGCGGCGTCCCGGCTGCTCGAGGATGGCCCCGGCGACCACGTGGCGCGGTGCCAGCTCGGCGTCCGGGTGTCGTGCCGGCATGAAGCGCTCGCCGGCGTCGTCGTGCAGGGTCGCCCCCGCGCCGCGGAGGGCCTCGGTGAGCAGGAACCGCCAGGTCCCCTCCACGGCCAGGCCGGTCGGGTGGAACTGCACGAACTCCATGTCGCGCACGGCCGCGCCCGCCGCGTGGGCCAGGGCGACGCCGTCGCCGGTGGCGCCGGGCTGGTTGGTGGTGGCGTCGAACAGGCCGCCGCATCCGCCCGTGGCCAGCAGCACGGCGCGGGCCCGCACCAGCACCAGCTGGCCGTCCGCGTCCACCACCCACACGCCGGCGATCGGCCCGTCGCCGTCCCGGGCCAGCGCGACGGCGTGGCCCTGCAGCCGGTGCACCCGGTCCCGCGCGGCGCCGCGGACGGTGCGGATGAGCTCGGCGCCGGTGGCGTCGGCACGGTGGACCGAGCGCCCGACCCGCTGGCCCCCCTCGCGTGCGAGGTGCAGCTGGGCCACGTCGGTGGCCACGCTGCCATCGGGGGCGTCGAAGCGCGCGCCCAGCTCGACCAGCCGCGCGACGTGGCCCGGGGCCTCCTCGGCCAGGACGTGGGCCGCGGTGCGGTCGACGAGGCCGTCGCCCGCCCGCACGGTGTCGTCGACGTGCAGCGCCGGGGCGTCGTCGGGGCCCATCGCCGCCGCCAGCCCACCCTGGGCCCACGAGCTGGAGCCGGACCGCCCGCCCGGGTTGCCCTTGTCCACGACGACGACGTCGAGTGCTGCCGGCAACGACACCGCCGCATACAGGCCGGCGAGCCCGGCGCCGACGATCACGACGTCGGACTCGTGGCGGCCCGGTGCCACCTCCTCCGAGGCGGGAGGCAGCACGCTCACATGGGGTCCTTGGTCGGTGCGGCCGCGGGATCGGCGGCGGCGAGTCTAGAGTCCCGGGCGCCCCACCCCGTCGTCGCGAAGGGAGCCCGTGTGAGCAGTCCGGAGGTCCGCGAGGTGCTCGGGATCATCGGCGGCACGGGACCGCAGGGGCGCGGGCTGGCGGCTCGCTGGGCGCTGGCCGGCCACCGGGTCCACGTCGGGTCCCGCACGGCCGAGAAGGCGCAGGCCGCCGTCGAGGACATCCTCGACCGGACGGGCCCCGACGTCGACGTCCGTGCCGGCACCAACGCCGACGCGGCCGAGTCGGCCGAGATCGTCGTCGTCGCCCTGCCGTACGACGCCCAGGCCCCGGCCCTGCCGGACCTGGCGGCCGCCTGCGAGGACAAGGTGGTGTGCAACGTCGTCAACCCCATGGTCTTCGACGAGCTCGGGCCCAAGGCCGTCCCCGTCGAGGCGGGGTCGGCCGCCGAGGAGTGCCAGCAGCTGATGCCGGGCTCACGGGTCGTCAGCGCGTTCCACGACGTCTCCAGCCGTCGCCTGCTGAAGGTCGACCACCGCATCGACACCCACGTGCTGATCTGCGGCGACGACCAGGAGGCCTGCCACCGCGTGGCGCACCTGGCCAGCCGCATCGCGGGGATGTGGGGCGTGTACTGCGGCCCGCTGCGGATGTCCGAGTACGTCGAGAACATCACCCCGCTGATCCTGCAGATCAACCGGCTCTACCGCATCCAGGCCGGGCTGCTGATCGACGGCATCGAGCGCGACCCCGCGTCCCTGCACGCCCGCCTCGAGGAGTAGGGCGTCGAGGAGCAGGGGCGGCGCGTCACATCGACGACGGGACCGAGTACTTGCGCCGGAACGAGTCGCCGTCGAGGTCGTCGAGGTCGGCGTCGAGCTCGCGCTCGAAGGTCTCGGCCTGCTCCTCGTCGGTGAACGTCTGTGACCACACGATCGCGCCGCTGTCGGCCACCTGCAGCTGGACGTCCAGCATGACCGCCCCGTCATAGCCTCCCCGCCGGCGGGTCAGGATGCGGAAGTCCTGGCGTGGCGTTCGGTGGTCGGCAGCCTGGTCGTCGGGGGTCACGTGGGGCCTCGGGCGGGGGCAGTCGGGACGGCGGCCGACGGTACAGCGCGGGGATCGCGCCCGACCACCTCCTGGCCTGTCCACACGCCCGTGGGGCCGGACGGCCACGCCACTACAGTGGCGGTCCCTGGAGGTCGCATGAAGGTCTACACCAAGCGCGGGGACGACGGCACCACGGGCCTGCTGTACGGCGGCCGGGTGCCCAAGGACGACCTGCGCACCACCGCCTACGGCACGGTCGACGAGTGCGTCTCCGCCCTGGGGCTCGCCCGCGCCGAGTTCGGCACCGCCGACGCGACGTCCCACCTGCACGACCTCGTCCTCGAGGTCCAGCGCGAGCTGTTCGCCCTCGGCGCGCAGCTGGCCACCCACCTCGACGACCACCACAGGCTGACGGTGGGGGTCAGCCGCGTGGATGCCGCGATGGTGGACGCGCTCGACGAACGGATCGACGCCAGCACCGACCGGCACCCGCTGCCGACCTCGTTCGTCGTGCCGGGCGGCACCCGTGCCGCGGCCGCGCTGGACCTGGCCCGCACGATCTGCCGCCGGGCCGAACGCCACGTCGTGGCGATGTCCCGGGAGGGCCTGCTCGCGGACGAGGCCCCGGTGCGCTACCTCAACCGGTTGTCGGACTACCTGTACGTGCTGGCCCGCGAGGCCGAGGGCGAGCACCTGCCGTCCCGCGAGTCGTGAGCCCGACCGTCCTCGACGACCTGGGCGACCCGGTGCCGCTGCGGGGTCGCCCGCAGCGGATCGTCAGCCTCGTCCCGAACCTGTCCGAGACTCTCTGGTGGTGGCACCTCGCCGACCGTGTCGTCGGGGTGACCACGTTCTGCGTCGCCCCGCCCCATGCGTTCCCGGACGCGGCCCGCGTGCGCGGCACGAAGAACCCCGACACGGCCGCGATCGTGGACCTGGAGCCCGACGTCGTCGTGGCCAACCAGGAGGAGAACCGCGAGCTCGACGTGCGGCGGCTCCGGGACGCGGGCGTGGCCGTCTACGTCACCTCGGCGACGACGCTGGACACGGCGGCGACCTCGCTTGCCGACCTCGGGGCGGCGATCGGCGTCCCGGATGCCGGGGCGGGCCTCGCCCAGGGGATGCGGCGGGCGATCGCCCGTGCACCCCGGGACGTCACGCCGCTGGCCACGTTCTGCCCCATCTGGCGCGACCCGTGGATGGCCGTCGGCACCGACACCATCGCCGGGGACCTGCTGCGGGTGGCCGGGTTCGACGTCCTGCCGGACGAGCCCCGCTACCCGCGCGTGGACCTCGACGATGTCGCGAAGGCCGACCCGGACGTGGTCCTGCTGCCCGACGAGCCCTACGAGTTCGGGGACGAGGACAAGCGGGTGTTCACCGACTGGCGGGCACGGACGCGGCTCGTCGACGGCACCGCCCTGACCTGGTGGGGCCCCCGCACGCCGTCATCGGTGGCGTCGTTCGCCCGCCTCGCCGCCCA
>CAZDIF010000204.1:0-5124 GCA_964505365.1 uncultured Actinomycetota bacterium | reverse complement strand
CAGCGAGCCGTCCTCGATCAGCGCGATCGGGCCGTGCTTCATCTCGCCGGCGGGGAACGCCTCGGCGTGCAGGTAGCTGATCTCCTTGAGCTTCAGCGCGCCCTCGTAGGCGATCGGCAGGCCCGTGTGCCGCCCGATGAACATCGAGTAGTGCACGTCCTTGTAGCGCTCGGCGAGCTGCCGGATCTCGCCGTCCTGCTCGAGGACCTGCTCGATCGCGCCGGGCAGCTGGTGCAGCCGGTTGAGGATGTCCTCGCACTCGGACGGGTACATGGCATTGCGCGCCTGGGCGAGGTACAGCCCCAGCAGCAGGCAGCCCACGATCTGGGTGGTGAACGCCTTGGTCGAGGCGACCGCGACCTCCGGACCGGCGTGCGTGTACAGCACCCCGTCCGACATCCGCGCCAGCGAGGAGCCGACCACGTTCACCAGCGCCACCACCGGGGCGCGCTGGTCCTTGGCGTGAGTGGCGGCAGCGATGGTGTCCGAGGTCTCGCCGGACTGCGAGATCGCGATCACCAGCGTGTGCGGGTTGAGGATCGGGTCGCGGTAGCGGAACTCGCTGGCGACCTCGACCTCGACCGGGATGCCGGCCCAGTGCTCGATCGCGAGCTTGCCGACCATCCCGGCGTGCAGCGAGGTCCCGCACGCGACGATGAAGACCTTGTCGACGCGGCCGAGCTCGTGCTCGTCGATGCGCAGCTCGTCGAGGTGCAGCCGCCGCGGCCCGCCGTCGGGCGCGGTCAGCCGGTCCCGCAGGGTGTCCGCCACCGCCTGCGGCTGCTCGTGGATCTCCTTGAGCATGAAGTGGTCGTAGCCGCCCTTCTCGGCGGCCGCGAGGTCCCAGTTGACCGTGTAGGCGTCGGGCTCGACCGTCCGCCCCTCGACGTCGACGACCTCGACCCCGTCGGGCGTGATGCGGGCCAGTTGCCCGTCCCGCAGCGCGGCGACGTCCTTGGTGTGGGCGATCAGGGCCGCCACGTCCGAGGCGCAGTACCCGACGCCGTCGGCGTGCGCGACGATCAGCGGTGCCTCGTTGCGGGCGACGACGATCTCGCCCGGGGCGGCCGAGGCCATCACGCACAGCGAGAACGCGCCCTTCAGCCGCGCCACCACGGACCGCACGGCCGCGAGCAGGTCGGGCGTGTGCTGCGCGTCGAGTGCCTCCTCGACGAGGTGGGCAACGACCTCGGTGTCGGTCTCGGACGCGTACTCCCGGTCCCCCAGCGACGCCTTCAGTTGCGCGTAGTTCTCGATGATCCCGTTGTGGACGACGGCCACCTCACCGGACGGGCCGGCGTGCGGGTGGGCGTTGACGTCGTTCGGGGCACCGTGGGTCGCCCAGCGGGTGTGGCCCAGCCCGGTGGCCCCCGCCGGCGGGTCCTCCTGCTCCAGCGCCTCGCGCAGGTTGCCGAGCTTGCCCGCCCGCTTGACGATCCCCAGCCCGTCCCCGTCCGCGAGCACCACGCCCGCGGAGTCGTAGCCGCGGTACTCCAGCCGCTGGAGCCCGTCGACGATCGCCGAGAGGGCGTCGTCGCGGCCGGTCACGCCGATGATTCCGCACATGGGCCGTCCTGGGAGGTCGCGTCGAGCCGATCGCCCCGAGGCTACCGCCGCCCCCCTCGGCACCGACCGACCACCGGCCACCATCCGGCCGGGGCCGAGGTGTGCACCGTTCGCGAAGTTTCGCGCGGGATCGTGCGCACACCTCCGCGATCACTCCGAGGTGTGCACCGTTCGCGAAGTTTCCGGGGGGTTCGTGCGCACACCTCGGCGAGGGTGGCCGCGGCTCAGGTCAGCCCGCGACGGCGGCGATCAGGGTCCGCAGCGGGGTGGAGGCGGTGCCGGTGGTGGGCACGACGCTGCGGGGGCGGCCGTCGTGGGACACCAGGCACAGTCCGACGGGGGTGCCGGCCTCGTCGACGGCGACGTGCAGGGCCGCGCCCAGCGCGGCGTCGTCGAGGTGCAGGGCCAGGCCCTCCTCGACGAGCGGCAGCACCGTCGCGTCCTGCTCGCGCAGCAGGCACTCGACCTGCAGCGCGACCTGCGCGCCGACCCGGTCCAGCAGCGCGCGGTCCTCGGCGTCCCGGTCGGCGCACCAGCGCTCGACGTCGTCGACCGAGGCCGCGGCGGGGAACGTCGCCCGCAGCAGGTCGAGGAAGGCCGCGTCGTCGGCGACCGCGTCCGGGTCGGACGGCACGGGGGCGCTGCGGTCGGCGAGCCACCGGGCGCGCAGGTGGACCCGTGCCCGCGACAGGACCAGCTCGCTGCGCAGGTGCAGCGGCAGGGCGAAGTAGGTCCGCCACGACAGGTTCTCGGGGCGCTCGGACAGCCGCTCGAGGGCCGGCTCGTCGGCGTACAGCAGCGGCAGCTGCGGCTGGTCGCGCCCCGCCGGGGTCGACGGGCCGACGTCGAGCAGGAACGGCAGGTCACGGCGCAGCAGGTCCGCCACGAGGTCCGCGCGCTCGCGCAGCGAGGTGATGCGTCGGCGGTCCTGGTGGAACGCCTCGAGGTGGACCCAGGCCGCGCACACGGCCGCGACGTCCCACGCGAGCTCGTCGGCGACGTCCCGCCAGTCCCCCGGCCGGCTGAACCGCAGCCCCTCCCACGCGCCGGGCCAGTCGTCACCCAGCACGAGGTGCGGGGCGCCGGGGACGGGGCCCCGGACGTCGCCGGCTGCGCTCATCGGCTGCCTCGTGGTCGGGCGAGCCTGTGTACCAGCCGGCCCGCACCGATCCACGGAGGGGGCTCCGATCGGCCCCCACGCCATCGAGGCGACGCCGTCGAGGCGTCAGGCGGGCAGCGGGACCTGGTCGGCCACGACGGCGGCGATCCGGTCGGCGGCCTCCTGGGCGACCTCGGTGGTCGGCGCCTCGACCATGACCCGGATGACCGGCTCGGTGCCGGACGGGCGGACCAGCACCCGGCCCTCGTCGCCGAGCTCGGCCGCCAATTCGGCGATCGCCGCCTCGACGGCGGCCGCGTCGCGCAGGGCATCGCGGTCGACGTCGCGGACGTTGATCAGCACCTGCGGCAGCCGGGTCATCACGGTCCGCAGGTCCGCCAGCGCCGCCCCGGTGCGCCGCATCGTGGACAGCAGCCGCACCGCCGACAGGATCCCGTCACCGGTCGTGGCCAGGTCCAGGCTGATCAGGTGGCCCGACTGCTCGCCGCCGAGCACGAGGCCGTCGGCGCGCATCGCCTCCAACACGTAGCGGTCGCCCACCTTCGTGGTGACGACCTCGATCCCGAGCTCGCCCATCGCCTGGTGGAAGCCGAGGTTGGTCATGACGGTCGTGACGACGGTGTCCGCGACCAGCAGGCCCCGCTGCTGCTGCTCGCGGGCCAGGATGGCCAGCACGACGTCCCCGTCCACCTCGGAGCCCGTGTGGTCGGCGGCGATGAGGCGGTCCGCGTCGCCGTCGTGGGCGATCCCGATGTCGGCGCCGTGCTCGACGACGGCCGCGGTGATGGCCTCGGGGTGGGTGGAACCGCACCCGTCGTTGATGTTCCGGCCGTCGGGCTCGGCGTGGACGGCGACGACGTCGGCGCCGAGGTGGCGGTAGACCTGCGGGGCGACCCGGCTGGCGGCGCCGTTGGCGGCGTCGACGACGACACGGATCCCGGACAGGTCGGTGTCGGCGGCCGCGACGAGGTGCTCGACGTAGCGGCCCACGGCGCCGGGCTCCTCGTGGACCCGCCCGATGCCGGTGCCGGTCGGCCGGGCCAGCTGGCCGCCACCCGTCAGCAGCTCCTCGAGCCGGTCCTCCTCGGCGTCGGTGAGCTTGAACCCGTCGCCGCCGAAGAACTTGATCCCGTTGTCCTCGACCGGGTTGTGTGACGCGGACAGCACCGCCCCGGCGTGCACGTCGGCGGTGGCGGCGTGGTGGGCGACCCCGGGCGTGGGCAGCACACCCAGCCGGACGACGTCCCCACCGGCGGAGGTGATGCCGGCCGCCAGCGCCGCCTCGAGCATCTCACCGGACCAGCGTGGGTCGCGACCGACCGCGATCGCGGGCCGCGACACGCCCTCCTCGGTGAGCACGGCCACCACGGCACGTCCGAGCCGCAGCGCCAGTTCCGGTGTCAGCACGTCCCCGTTGGCGAGGGCGCGCACCCCGTCGGTGCCGAACACTCGTCCCACGTCGTCCTCCTCACCCGCGAGCCTACGCCGACGCGTGGTCGGCGACCCGCCATGCGACGACGGCGCCGCCACGAGGGAACGACGCCGTCGACGATGCCGTGGATGCGCTCAGCGCTTCGAGAACTGCGGCGCGCGGCGGGCCTTCTTGAGGCCGTACTTCTTGCGCTCGACCTTGCGGGCGTCCCGCGTGAGCAGCCCGGCGGACTTCAGCGGGGCGCGCAGGTCGGCGTCCTCCGCGACGAGCGCCCGGGCGATGGCCAGGCGCAGGGCGCCGGCCTGGCCGGTGGTCCCGCCGCCGTGGAGCCGCGCGTCGACGTCCCACTGGCCGGTCTGCTCGATGGTCTCGAACGGCTCGAGGACGTGGGAACGCAGCTTCTCGGTCGGGAAGTACTCGTCGAGCGGCCGGCCGTTCAGCGTGAACGTGCCGGAGCCGCGGGAGATGCTGGCACGGGCGACCGCGGACTTGCGGCGACCGACGTGGATGGAACGAGGCATGGGGCTGACCTTCAGACGTGGTCCGGCAGCGGCTGCGGCTGCTGGGCGGCGTGGGGGTGCTCCGGACCGGCGTAGACCTTGAGCTTCTTCAGCGTGGCGCTGCCGAGCCGGGTCTTGGGGAGCATGCCCTTGACGGCGGACTCGATGATCGCCGTGGGCTTCTTGTCCATCATCTCGGCGAACGGGACGGAGCGGATGCCGCCCGGGAAGCCGGAGTGGCTGTGGTAGATCTTGTCGGCGGCCTTCTCGCCGGCCAGCTCGACCTTGTCCGCGTTGACGACGATGACGTAGTCACCGGTGTCGAGGTGCGGGGTGTAGGTCGGCTTGTGCTTGCCGCGCAGCACCGTGGCGATGCGCGTCGCAAGGCGGCCGACGGTCTGGCCCGAGGCGTCGACGACGTACCAGTCGCGCGTGATGTCCTTCGCGCTGGGGCTGTAGGTGCGCATGGTCTCGCCAGTGGTCGTGCGTGCTGGGTGGATGGCGTG
>CAZDIF010000203.1:2440-5149 GCA_964505365.1 uncultured Actinomycetota bacterium | reverse complement strand
CGTTCTCGACCAGCAGGTTGGTCATCAGCCGCAGGCCGCCGTGGTGGGCGCGCTCCAGCCACTTCCAGTACCACTGCTCGTGGGTGAGCAGGTCGTGGTGCGGCCACGTGGCGAAGGTCGGCCAGCCGACGGGGTCGTAGGACGACGGGTCGCCACCGCCCAGCACCGCGTCGGTGAACCGGTTGAGCTTGCCGTCCTCCTCGCAGTCCGGGAGCGCGTGCTCGACGCCGTACGGGTGCCACGGGCGGCCGCAGCGCAGCTCGCCGCCGAGGAACTCGAAGGCCATGCCGTGGATGTGGGCCTCGAACAGCCCCTCGACCTCGCGGGCCGGGTTGCCGCCGGGTGGGGCGGGCGGACCGGAGGTGTTGGTCTCGACCTCGGGCCAGGTCGCACACGCGGTCCCGTTCGGGTCGTCGTCGGACGGGTCGTCGTCACGGACGTGGTGGAGGCGCAGCGGGACCCCCTCGCCGGCCGCGAGCGCCGGTGCGCCGTCCTCGACGACGAGTGCCAGGTCCTCGCTCGGCAGCGACAGCGTGTAGTCCTGCCCGCGGCCGCGGGCTCTGGCGTCCGGGTTGTCACCCGCCGCGGCCAGGCGCCAGTCGGCTGCCTCGCCCGGCTCGTCGGCCACGACCACCTCGCCCGAGGCGGGTCCGGCGGGCAGGCCGACCGGATCCATGGCCGGCACCGCGTCGAGCAGGCCCGCGGCGGCCACGTAGCCGCGGTCGTCCCACCAGGCACCCTCGACCTCGGAGCGGCCCTCGTTGGTGGCGAGGAGGTACTGGCCCAGGCGGGTCGGCTGGAAGTGCAGCGGCTCGGCCGCCGCACGGTCGTCGACCAGCACGACGGCACCGCCGTCACGGCCGACGTGGCCGTGGCCGACCAGCTCGATCGTGTAGCAGCCGCCGGCGGGTGCGTAGCGGTCCTCGGGCTCAGGCCGCCGGGCGTCGACCGGCCGGTCCTCGACCAGCGCGAACGGCGTGGTCAGTGCGGGGGTGGTGTCGTCCACCTCGGCCGTGTCGCGATCCTGGCCCGCGGCGACGCCGGCCGGCAGGGCGACCGCGGTCGCGAGCGTGGCCGCGGCGATCCGGCGCGCCAGCGTGCGTGACCGTTCCATCCTCGCTGTCCTCCCCGGGCCGCTGGCCCGACCGGTTCACATCCCAACCGGTATCCGAGTTGCACGGTACGCGGTCGTGGGGCAAACCGCCAGCCGAGCGCCAGCGCGCCGAGGCCCGGCCGTCCGCCGTGGCGGTCGGCCGTCGGACACGTTGCTGCGGACATCTGCGCCGTATGGCGCCGCCATGTCCGCAACAACGAGCGAGGGGGCCGGGAGGGGCGAGGTGGGAGGTGCGTCAGGCGCAGCGGGTGAGCGCCGTTGGCGCAGGGGCGGTCGGGTGCGACTCGGCCACGACGCCGGCCGTGGCCCGGCGGACCAGGCGCACCCGGAGGCCGCCGTCGGGGGTGCGCTCGTAGACGACGTCGCCCTCGGAGGTGGTGTGGCGGGACAGGACGGTGGGCAGCTCGGTGGTCATCGCGGATTCTCCGGGTTCGGGTTGACGGGACCCAGTCTCTCCACGCACACTGGTGAAGTCCAGCTCAACTGTTTGGACACAACAGTACAAGGATATTGCATGGATGCCGCCGTGGACCTGCGCCGCCTGCACGTGCTGCGGATGGTCGCCGAGCACGGGACCGTGACCGCCGCGGCCGGGGCGCTGCACCTCACCCCGTCGGCGGTCTCCCACCAGCTGCGGCAGCTGGCCCGGGAGCTGGGCGTGGAGCTGCTCGAGCCCCAGGGCCGCGGCGTGCGCCTCACGGCAGCGGGCCAGCGGGTGCTGCGCCACGCCGACGAGCTGCACGCCGTGTGGGAGCGGGCACGCGCCGACCTCGCATCGCTGGCCGGCGGCGACGCCGGCACGCTCCGGCTGTGCGGGTTCCCCACGGCCGTGGCGGGCCTGCTGGCACCGGCGGCTCGCGCCCTGGGCGAACAGCTGCCCGACGTCACCGTCGAGATCACCGAGATCGAGACGGGCGAGGGCTTCGAGCTGCTGCTGGCCGGCGAGACCGACATCGCGGTGGTGGTGCCCGACCCGGACTCGCCGCCGCTGGAGGACGGCCGCTTCGAGCAGCAGCCGCTGTACACCGAGGCCCTGGACCTGCTGGTGCCCGCCGACCACCCGCTCGCCTCCGCGACCGGCCCGGTCGAGCTGGCCGAGGCGGCCAACGAGCCGTGGATCGTGCCAAGCGCCGACCGGTGCGACTTCGCCCCGATCGTGCGCAGTGCCTGCGCGGCTGCCGGGTTCACCCCGCGTGCGGCCCACGGGGTCCACACCAACGTGGCGATCGCCGGGATGGTGGCCGAGGGCCTCGCGGTGGCCCTGCTCCCCCGCCTGTCCCCCCTGCCCGTCGAGGACGCGCTGGCCCGGGTGCCGCTGGCAGGCGACCCGCCGCCCAGCCGGCGACTGCTCAGCGCGGTCCGGCGAGGCAGCAACGCCCAGCCGCTGGTCGCCCACGGGCTGGACGCCATCCGGCGCGTCGCCGACGAGCGCGCCGCAGCACTGCTCCCCCAGCCCGCCGGCGTCGGCTGACTTTCACCGGTCGCGGACGACGCGCACCGCCTGCACGGCCGCCAGCGGCACGAGAGCCAGCCCGAGGCTGGCCAGCCAGCCCGCACCCGGCAGCGGCTGCAGGCCCAGCACGCCCCGCAGCGGC
>CAZDIF010000203.1:0-2340 GCA_964505365.1 uncultured Actinomycetota bacterium | reverse complement strand
GTCAGGGCGAGGGCCGCCCAGAGCCAGCGGTTGCGGGCGGCTCCGCGGAACCCGGAGCCGCGGTCCGTCCGGACGTTGAACACGGCCAGCACCTGCCCGGCGGACATCGCGAGGAAGGCCATCGTCTGCGCGCCGCCGACCTCCAGGCCCAGCCACGTGCGGCCGAGCGCGAAGGCGACCAGGCCGACGCCCGCCACCAGTCCCGCCTGGGTCAGGAGGCGCATCACCGTGTCGCGGTCGAGCAGCGGCTCGGCCGGGTCGCGGGGCGGCCGGCGCATCGCGTCGGCCCGGCTCGGCTCCAGCGCCAGGGCGAACGAGGGCAGCACGTCGATGACGAGGTTGTTCCACAGGATCATGAGCCCGGTCAGCGGGGCCGGGAACCCGACCAGCACGGACGCGCCGATCACGGTCACCTCGGCGACGTGCCACGAGAAGAGGAACTGCGCGAACCGGCGGATGTTCTCGAAGATCCGCCGGCCCTCCTCGACCGCGACCTCGATGGTGTCGAACTGGTCGTCGAGCAGGACGATGTCGGCGGCCTCGCGGGCGACGTCGGTGCCACCGCCCATGGCGACGCCGACGTCGGCCTGACGCAGCGCGGGGGCGTCGTTGATGCCGTCGCCGGTCACCGCGACGATCTCGCCGGCGGCCTGCAGGGCCTCGATGATCCGCAGCTTGTCGGCGGGCTCGACACGGGCGAACACCTCGACGTCCCGGGTCGCCTCGGCCAGCTCGTCGTGCGACAGCTCCTGCAGCCGCCGGCCGGTGACGACGCCCCCGCCAGGGGTCAGGTCCATCTCGTCGGCGATCGCCTCGGCGGTGTCGGCGCGGTCGCCGGTGATCATCACGGTGCGGATCCCGGCCGCGTGCAGCGCGTCGATCGCGTCGGAGGCGGTCTCGCGCGGCGGGTCGTGCATGCCGACCACGCCGAGGACCTGGAGGCCGTCGAACAGCGCCTCGTCGTCGACCTCGCCGTCCGGGGCCGACCGGCAGGCCAGCACGAGGGTGCGCAGGGCCTCCCCCGCCATGCGCTCGGCGGCGTCGGCGAGGTGGCCGTGCCGGTCACGGTCGAGCAGCACCTCGGGGGCACCCTTGGCGTGGACGGTCCCGTCCACGATGACCGCCATGCGCATGGTCTCGGAGTCGAAGGGCACCTCGCGGTCGCGCCCGTGCCGCTCGCGCAGGTCGCGCCAGTCGAGGCCGTGGTCACCGGCGGCCCGCAGCAGCGCGACCTCGGTGGGGTCGCCCACCGGGTCCCCGTCGACGTCGATGTCGGCGTCGTTGCAGAGGCTCGCGGTGGCCCACAGGGTCTCCTCGTCGACGCCGTCCGCCAGCACCACCTCGACGACGTCCATGTCGTTGCGGGTCAGCGTCCCGGTCTTGTCCGAGCAGACCACCGTGGTCGACCCGAGCGTCTCGACCGCGGGCATCCGGCGCACCAGGGCGTTGTCGGCGGCCATCCGGCGCATCCCGACGGCGAGGGTGAGCGTGGCGACCGCCGGCAGGCCCTCGGGGACGACCGCGATCGCCAGCGCCACCGCGATCTCGCCGACCTCCACGGCGTCGCGGCCGCGCAGCAGCCCGATGCCCAGCAGCACGGCGGCGCCCACCACCACGACGATCGCGAGCCGGCCCGACAGCCGGTCGAGCCCCTCCTGCAGCGGGGCGCGGCCCTGCTCGGCCGACTCGGCGAGCTCGGCGATGCGGCCCATCTCGGTCGCGGTGCCGGTGGCCACCACGACCCCGCGGCCGCGGCCGCCCACCACGGTCGTGCCCATGTGCAGCATGCAGGTGCGGTCGCCGACGGTGGCGTCCTCGTCGACCGGGTCGGGGTCCTTGGCGACGGGCTCGGACTCGCCGGTGAGGCCGGCCTCCTCGACCTGCAGGTCCTCGACCTCCACCAGCCGGATGTCCGCCGGGACCTGCTCGCCGGCCTCGATGCCGACGACGTCGCCGGGCACCAGCTCGGCCGCGTCGATCTCGTCGCGGCGGTCCTCGCGCTCCACCTCGGCGATGGTCTGCACCATCTGGCGCAGGGCCGCCATCGACCGGGCCGCCTGCAGCTCGGTGAGGAACCCGACGACGGTGTTCGCGACGATCACGACGCCGATGGCGGCCGCCTCGACGACCTCGCCGATGGCCGCGCCGACGACGCCGGCGACCACGAGGAGCAGCACGACCGGGGTGGCGACCTGGTCCCACAGCAGCCGCCACCAGGAGGTGCCCGAGGCCTCCTCGAGGACGTTGCGCCCGTACCGCTCCCGTCGGCGGGCCACCTCGTCCTCGGACAGGCCGACGTCGGGGTCGACCCCGAGGTCGGCGGCGACGTCCTCCCAGGAC
>CAZDIF010000202.1:0-5172 GCA_964505365.1 uncultured Actinomycetota bacterium | reverse complement strand
CCCGAGGTGGCCGTCGGCCAGGCCTTCGTGCTCCGTGAGCACGCCCAGTCGGCCCTGCGCTTCTACCGGGACTTCGCCGCGGCCGCGCCGGACGAGGTCGCCTGCTACGCGCTGGCGCTGCGCATCCCGCCCATCGACGCCTTCCCCGAGGAGCACCACGGCGAGGTGGCGATCGGCATCGTGGCCATGCACAGCGGCGACGTGGCCGCCGGCGAGCAGGCGCTGGCCCCCATCGCCGAGGTCGACCACGCCGTCGTCGCGTTCGTGGCGCCGATGGAGTACGCGGTCCTGCAGAGCAGCTTCGACGCCGGCGCCCCGGACGGCGGCCGGTACTACTACAAGTCCGACTACGTCGGGGCGTTCGAGGACGGCCTGGTCGACGCCATCGACGCCCAGCTGGACCTGTTCCCCGGCGAGTTCACGATGCTGGGGTTCGAGCCGCTCGGCGGGGCGATCGCCCGGGTGGCTCCCGACGCGACGGCCTTCCCGCACCGGTCCAGTGCCTTCGTGGCCAGCGTGTGGGCAGGATGGGCGGACCCGGCCGACGACGAGGCGATGATCGCCTGGGCCCGCGACGTCCACGCGGCGATGGCACCGTTCTCGGACGGCGGCGTGTACGCCAACTACCTCGACCACGACGACACCGACCGCGTGACCGAGGCCTTCCGCGGCAACTGGGACCGGATGCTCGAGGTGCGCGGGCAGTGGGACCCCGACGGACGGTTCGGCGGACGCCCGCTGGTCACCCTCTCGGAGTGACCGGGGCCTCGTCGAGGTGCAGTCCGGCCTCGTCGGCGACCGCCGCGACCTGTCTCCGCAGCTGCGGGGACGCGAGACGGTCGGCGTCCCGGTGCGCCCGGCGCAGGACCTCCGCACCCGCCGCGGGATCACCCACGGCGATCAGGGCCTCGGCCAGGCGCGCCCGTGCGTAGGTGGCCCAGTACAGGTAGGAGGCCGAGGCGACCGCGCGGCGCCACGCCTCCGGGTCGGAGGCGGCCAGGCGCGTCACCTCGGCCTCCGCGAGCGCGAGGTAGGTCGCCGGCATCTCGAAGCGCAGGCCCGACGGTGGTGACGGAGGGAAGCGGTCCAGCCATGTCCGCATCCGGTCGAGGACGCTGCGCGCCCGGGCGGCGTGGTCCTCCCGGTCCCGGTCGCCCGCAGCCAGGGCGGCGTCGACCTCCACGCGCAGCGCGGGCCAGAGCGTGCCCACCTTCAGGGGCTGTTCGACGTCGATGACGTCCTCGTCCTCGTGCCGCTCCGCGAGGTGGTGGACGAGTTCAGGGCGGTCGGCGAGCGCGGCCACCTCCGCCTCCAGCGGGTAGACGATCCGGTAGTAGCGGGACGCGACCGGCATCGCGCGGAGCTGGGTGATCTTCGCCGAGGCGGCGTCGAGTTCACCGCAGGTCCAGTGGAGCAGCGCCCGCACCGTCAGGTAGGACATCCGCAGCGCGCCCACGACCGGGTACCGGGCGCTGCGCTCGATCGACGCGTCGGCCCGGTCGAGGTGGCCGGCCTTCACCGCCCCGTAGGCGATCCACATCAGCAGGCTGGAGCTGCCGGCCAGCCGGTCGCCGCCGCGGTCGATCCAGTCCAGCGCGTCGTCGGCGACTCGCATGGCGCCCACGGGGTCCTCGGGCAGCTCGAGCAGGGAGATGAACAGGCCGAGGTAGGCCCCGAGGATCTCGCTGTCGTGGCCGAGCGCCCGGGCGACGTCCAGCGCCTCGCGGAGACGGTCGATCCCGGCCGCGACGTCGTCGGGGCGGTCCGAGCGGGTCAGGGCCGTCCCGAGGGTGCGCAGCGCATGGGCCTGCGCGACCCGGTCGTCGATCCCGGCGGCCGCGTCGACGGCTGCGGTGGCCGAGGCGATGGCGACCGGGAGGTCCTGCTGGACGACCCGCATGTGGATGCTGGCGTGCTCGGTCAGCGCTCGGACCCTGGCCGTCGACGGCGGGGCGTCCAGCAGCAGGTCACGGGCACGCGTGGCCTCGCGCAGCGCGTCCTGCTCCCGACTCACCGTGTAGTGCAGGCCCGCGAGCCTCGACCGAAGGTCGGCTTCACGCTCCGGGTCGTCCGACTCCTCGATCGCGGCGATGGCGTCCTCGAGGTGCGCGATCGCGCGCCCCCAGTGGCCGCGCTTCGACCAGAACCAGCCGAGGGCGGTGCCCAGGGCCACGGCGGCGTCGGTGTCGCCGCGTGCGACGGCCCGTTCGTGCGCGAGCATGAGGTTGTCGCGGTCGGCCTCCAGCCGGTCCAGCGTTGCGAGCTGGTCGGGCCGGTCGAGGTCGGCGGTCACCGTGCGCGCCATGGCCGCCGCCCAGTCGAGGTGGCGGGCCGCCAGCTCGTCGGGACCGGGGTCGAGCTCGCCGAGGCGTTCCTTCGCGAACGTGCGGATGGTCTCGAGGAGGCGGTACCGAAAGGCCCCGGCCGGGGTGCGGAAGGTGGCGACCAGGGATCGGTCCACCAGCGCCACGACCGCCACGCCCACGGCGTCGGACGTCAGCTCGGCGTCCGCGCAGACGGCCTCGGCGGCCTCGAGGGAGAAGCTGCCCGCGAAGGCCGAGAGACGGGCGAGCACGACCTGCTGGATCCGGGTGAGCAGCTCGTGGCTCCAGGCGATCGTGGTCTCCAGCGTCCGGTGGCGGCCCTCGACTCCGCCACCGTCGGTGGCAAGCAGGTCGAGGCTGTGGCGCAGCCGCTCGACGACCGCCTCGGGGGCCATCGTGGTCGTCCGGGCCGCGGCGAGCTCGATGGCCAGCGGGAGCCCGTCGAGGCGACGGCACAGCTCGCCGAGCCACGGGACGTCGTCGCCCACCGGGGCGTCGCGGCGGAGGAGCCTGGCGCGGTCGAGCAGCAGCCGCACCGCGGGCGAGCGCGCCATCTCCTCACTCGTCGCGTGCTCGGCGGGAACGGGGAGCGGCGGCACCTCGAACCGCAGCTCCTCGGGCAGGCCGAGCGGCGCACGGCTGGTGGCCAGCACGCGCATGCCCGGGCCAGCGTCGAGCACGAGCCGGGCGACGTCGGCCGCCGCCTCGCCGAGGTGCTCGCAGTTGTCCAGCACGCACAGCGCGGTGCGGTGCCGCAGGGCGGTGCGCAGCGCCTCCACGGGGTCGGCGTCCGGCCGCAGCCCGAACGCCGCCGCGACGGCGGTCGGCACCATGGCCGGGTCGGTGACGGGGGCGAGCTCGACGAGGTGGACGCCGTCGGGGTGGCGATCCAGGACGTCCCGGGCCACGACCTGCGCCAGCCGGGTCTTGCCGGCACCCCCGACCCCGGTCAGCGTGACCAGTCGGTGCTCCGCCAGGAGCGTGGCCAGCTCCGCCCGCTCGTGCTCGCGGCCCACGAAGGAGGTCCGTGCCGGCGGCAGGTTGTGGCGGACGGGCCGTGCCACCAGCGTGGGGTCCTCGCGGAGGATGCGGGTCTCGAGCTCGCGCAGGTGCGGGTTGGGATCGAGGCCGAGCTCGGCCATGCGGGCCCGAAGTTCGCGATGGGCGTCGAGCGCCTCGGCGGTGCGGCCGGTGCGGGCGCGGGCCACGATCAGCAGCTCCCACAGGTGCTCGCGCAGCGGGTGGTCGAGGGCCACGGCCTCGAGGTCCGGGAGTGCCTCGTCCGGACGTCCGAGCTGCAGCAGCGCCTCGGCGCGGCGCTCGGTCGTCTCGAGGTGCCGTTCCCGCAGGTGGACGATGTCGGGCAGCGCGAACCCGTCGTCGGCGAGCTCGGCGAACGGCTCGCCGCGCCAGAGCCGCAGGGCGTCGTCGGCCGCCTCGACGACCTCGTCCCAGCGGCCGTCCCTCCATGCCCGTCGGACGGCGTCGACCGAGGCCGTGAACTCGTCGAGGTCCAGCTCGTGGCCGTCGAGGTCGAGTCCGTACCGCTTGCCCTGCAGCACGATCGTCCCCGCGCCGAGCAACCGCCGCACGGCCGAGACGTGGGTCTGCAGGGAGGCCTTCCATCCCTGCGGGCGGTCGCCGGCGGCCCAGAAGCGCTCGGCCAGCTGCTCCGGGGTCAGGGGCTCGCCCGCCTGCACCAGGATGGCCAGCAGGCGGCGGTGGGCCGGCCGCTCGACGATCGCCTCTCCCCGGGCGGCCTCGACGGGACCGAGCACCGCGAGTCGCACGGCCCCTCCTTGCCCGGTGCCGGACACCCCTGCCGCGTTGAGTGGCCGTTCAGTGGTCGATCGTAGCGTCCGGCTACTGACACCCGAAGGGGCGAGGATGAGAACGATGACACGGACCACCATGGCGGCGCTCACGGCCGTCCTGCTGCTGGGGGCGGTGGGCTGCGCGAGCCAGCCAGCCACGGCCGGGCCGGCCACGCCGGAGCAGGCGAGAGGCGCCGCTCCGAACGTCGTGGACGTCGTGGCGACCGGGCACACGCTGCAGATGCCGGACACGCTGCCGTCGGGCTGGACGACCTTCCGGCTGCACAACGAGACGGCGTCGACCCACTTCGGCCTGCTCGACCTGCTGCCCGAGGGAAAGACGGTCGAGGACAGCATCGAAGAGGTCGTGCCCGTCTTCCAGGACGCGATGGACCTGATCCGGACCGGTGATCCCGAGGCCGGGTTCGCCGAGTTCGCCAACCTGCCCGCGTGGTCCGCCGACATCGTCTACAGCGGTGGTCCGGGGCTCGTTGGTCCGGGGGAGACCGCCGTCACCACGGTGTTCCTCGAGCCCGGCACGTACGCGATGGAGTGCTACGTGCTCACGGACGGCATCTTCCACACCACGCACGGGATGATCACCGGGTTCGAGGTGGTCGACGAGGAGTCCGGCGCGAGGCAGCCACGGGCCGACGTGACCGTGACCCTGTCGAGCAACGGCGCCGACCAGGGATCGATGGAGGTCGAGGGGCGCTTTCGTCCGGGACGGCAGACGATCGCCGTGCACTTCGCGGACCAGGCGGTCCACGGCAACGTGCTCGGCCACGACCTGCACGTCGCCCGGGTCGAGGCGGACACTGACCTCGAGGAGCTGGGCACGTGGATGAACTGGATCACCGGCCTGGAGACGCCGGCGCCGGTGACCTTCCTCGGTGGCACCCACGACATGCCGGCCGGCAGCACCGCGTACGTCGAGGTGCAGTTGACCCCGGGCACCTACGTGCTGGTGTCCGAGGTGGACGACCCGGCCAGCAAGGGGCTCATGCAGACGATCACCGTTCCGTGACCACGGG
>CAZDIF010000201.1:0-5186 GCA_964505365.1 uncultured Actinomycetota bacterium | reverse complement strand
TCCGACGTCGTCGTGCTGGTCGGCTCGAACCTCGCGGTCGCCCACCCGATCATGTGGGAGCGGCTCGCCCGCAACCCCCACGACCCGGAGGTGGTCGTCGTCGACCCCCGCCGGACCGAGACGGCGATGGCGGCGACCCAGCACCTCGCCGTGCGGCCGAAGTCCGACCTCCCGCTGTTCTACGGGCTGGGACACCTGCTGATCGCGATGGACGGAATCGACCACGACTTCGTGGCGGCCCACACCACCGGCTACGACGCGTACGCCGCGCACGTCGCCGCGTACACGCCCGACCGGGTGGCCGAGGCGACCGGCCTGTCCGTCGACCAGCTCCACCGCGTCGCCCGCACGATCGCGGACGGCAGGCGCGTCTCGTTGTGGTGGACGATGGGTGTCAACCAGTCCCACGAGGGCACCCGCACCGCCCAGGCGATCATCGACCTCGCCCTGCTGACCGGCAGCATCGGCCGGCCGGGCACGGGCGCCAACTCCATCACCGGGCAGTGCAACGCGATGGGGTCCCGGCTGTTCTCCAACACCACCTCCCTGCTGGGCGGACACCCCTGGGGCGACGAGGCCGCCCGCACCCACGTCGCCGAGGTGCTGGGCATCGACCGCGACCGCATCCCCACCGACGGCGGCTGGGCCTACGACCAGATCGTCGAGGGGATCGCCTCGGGCCGGGTGCGCGGCCTGTGGGTGATCGCCACGAACGGCGCCCACAGCTGGATCGGGCAGCGCGGCTTCCGGGAGCTGCTCGACCGGCTCGACTTCCTCGTCGTGCAGGACCTGTACGCGGACACCGAGACCGCCGCGCACGCCGACCTCGTCCTGCCCGCTGCCGGATGGGGCGAGAAGGAGGGCACGTTCATCAACTCCGAGCGCCGGCTCGGGCTGCTTTCCCGCGTCCGGCAGGCACCCGGGCAGGCGCTCGCCGACTTCCACATCGTCCGGCTGCTGGCGCAAGCCTGGGGCTGCGCCGGACTGTTCCGGGACTGGACGTCGACCGAGGCGGTGCTCCGGATGCTCACGGAGCTCACGCGAGGACACCCGTGCGACCTCACCGGCATCACGAGCTACGACCAGATCGACGCCGCCGGCGGGATCCAGTGGCCCTGGACCGAGGCCGACGCGGCGCGTGGTGTGCTGCCAGAGCCCGAGCGTCGCCTGTTCGCCGACGGCGTCTTCCCCACGCCAGACGGCCGCGCCCGGTTCGTGGTCGACGACCCGACCCCACCGGCCGAGGCGATCCGGGCCCGCCGACCGCTGGTGCTGCTGACCGGCCGCGGCAGCACCTCCCAGTGGCACACGCAGACACGCACGGGGCGGTCGGCGACGCTGTGCCGGCTGGCCCCCTCGCAGCTGTGGGTCGAGGTGCACCCCGACGACGCCGAGCGCTACGGCATCGACCCGGACACCCCCTGCGAGGTCGAATCCGAGCGCGGTTCGGTGCGTGCCCGGGCGTTCGTGACCGCCACCGTGCCGGCCGGGTGCGTGTTCCTGCCCATGCACGACGCCCGCACCAACGTGCTGACGATGCCGTCGTTCGACCCCCACAGCCGGCAGCCGGCGTACAAGCACGCCGCCGTGTCCATTCGACCGCTGGAACACTGGGAGGCATGATCGACCCAGACGACACGGACCGGAAACACTGGTGACACGCAACCTGCACGGACCTGCGGCACGCTCGTCCCCTGCACCCGCCCCCGACCGAGGAGCCGAGATGCAGGGTGCCCGCGTCGCCGTCACCGCCAACCGGAAGGGCGCCGAGCTGGCCGCCCTGCTCGAGCGCCGCGGCGCCGAGGTGCTGCTGGGCCCGACCCTCAGCGGCGACGTCGCCGCGCCGGACGACGCGATCCTGGCCGACACCCGGGCGATCCTCGACGCCGACCCGCGCTGGCTGGTCGCCACGACCGGCGTCGGCATGCGCATGTGGGTCGAGGTCGCCGACCGGGGCGGCCTGGGCGACGACCTGCGTTCCCTGGTGCACCGGGCACGCTGCGTCGCACGCGGCGCCAAGGCCGTGGGCGGGCTGGCGCCGCTCGGGGTGAAGCCGGACTGGGTGTCGCCGAACAACACCGACCGGGACGTCGCCTCGTGGCTGCGCAGCCGCATGCTGCCCGGTGACACGATCGCGGTGCAGCAGCACGGCGGCCACCCGACCGTGTACGACGTCCTGGTCGACGACGGTGCCGACCTGCTCAGCGTCCTGCCCTACCGCTGGGAGCTGCCCGACGACCCCGAACCGGCCCGCGAGGTGATCCGCGCGGCGGTCGCGGGCGACCTCGACGTCGTGTCCTTCACGTCCGCGGGCGCGGTCAGCAACCTCTTCGTCCTGGCCCGGGACATGGGCGACCAGGTGCTCACCGACCTGCGGCAGGCCCTGTCGGGCACGGTCGCGGTGGCGTCCGTGGGCCCGGTCACCGCCGAAGCGGTCGAGGCCGAGGGCGGCGTCAACACGATCGTGCCGCGACGTTGGCGGACCGCCGACCTGGTCCGGGCGATCGAGGGCTGGTGGCAACGCCGCGGGGAGGTCGGCACGGACCTCCGGCTCCGGCTGCACCCCGCCCGGTCCTGTGCCAGCGTCTCCGACCGCGACATCGAGCTGGGCCCGCGCGAGTACGCGGTGCTCGCCGCGCTGGCACGCCGGCCCGGCGTCCTCGTACGCACCGAGGACCTCGTCGTCGAGGGATGGGGGCACGAGGCGCCGGACGACGCCGGCATGGTCAAGCACCAGGTGGCCCGGCTGCGTCGCAAGCTCGACGGCACGGACGTTCGTATCGAGACCGTCCGCGGCGCCGGCTACCGGATCGTGGCGGCCACCTGACGGAGGAAGGAGTCCCTGCCCGTTGACGTCTCGATGGATCGGCGTATCGTGGATTGGTGAACCGGCTGAGCTGGGGGAAGACCCGGGGGAGACCCGAGGAGCCCTCATGCGGCGCGTGATCCTTGCAGTGTCCGTCCTTGTCGTGACGATCGGCGTCCCGGCCACGTCGGCCGGAGGACCAGCGTTCCCCGACGTGATCCCCGTACCCACGGGCTCGTACCCGGAGGGCATCGCCGTGGGCGCCGGGACGAACGCCTACGTGAGCTCCCTGCTCGACGGATCGGTCTACGCGTTCGACCTGCGGACCGGTGAGGGGGATGTGCTCGTCGAAGGCCAGCCCGGTCGGGCGACCGCCGGGCTGGCGGTCGACGACCGCTCCGGGCTGCTCTGGGCCGTCGGCCTGGGCGAGCTGTACGCCTTCGACACCCGAACTGGCGACGAGGTCGCCACGGTGTCCGTGCCGGGCCAGTTCATCAACGACCTGGCCGTGACCCGCACCGCCGTGCACATCACCGACTCGTTCGACGACGTGCTCTGGTCGGTGCCGCTCGACAACCGCGGGCTGCCCGCCGGCCCAGCCGCGAGCACGCCCCTCATTGGTGACTTCGAGCTGGTCGAGACGGGGGAGCTGCCCGTCAACCTCAACGGACTCGTGGCGACCTCCGACGGACGCACGCTTGTCGGCGTGCACTCCAGTCTTGGCGTCCTGTACCGAATCGACCCGGCCACCGGGGCGACGACCAAGGTGGACCTCGGCGAGGACGTCTCCGTCCCATTCGGTGACGGCCTCGTGCGGGTTGGCCGCACGGTCTACGTCGTGCAGAACTTCCTGAACCAGATCACGAAGATCGAGCTCGCACCCGACCTCACCAGCGGGCAGGTCGTCGACGTGATCACCGACCCGGCGTTCCGCGTACCGGCCACGGCGGCCGTGTCCGGCCACAGCCTGTATGCCGTCAACGCGCGGTTCGACGAGGCGTTCCCGCCGATCTTCGGCGCGGAGCCACAGATGCTCGAGTACGAGGTCATCCGCGTCGACCGGTGAGCCTCAGGCGGGCACGCCCGTGGACTCGCCGGTCTGCACGCGCCACAGCGCCGCGTAGCGACCGTCCCGCGCCACCAGCTCCTCGTGGGTGCCGACCTCGACCACCCGACCTGCGTGCAGCACGTGGATGCGGTGGGCGTGGCGCACGGTCGACAGGCGGTGGGCGATGACCAGCGTGGTACGGCCCTGCGACACCCGGGCCAGCGACCGCTGGATCGCGGCCTCGGTCTCGTTGTCCACCGCGGATGTGGCCTCGTCGAGCACGAGGATCGCCGGGTCGCGCAGGATGGCCCGGGCGATCGACAGCCGCTGGCGCTGCCCGCCGGACAGCTTCTGCCCGCGCTCGCCGACCATGGTGTCGAACCCGTGCGGCAGCATGTCGACGAACTCGGTGGCCTCGGCCAGCTCGGCCGCACGTGCGATCGCCTCGTCGGACGCCCCCGGGGCGCCGTACGCGATGTTGTCCCGGACGGTCCCGTGGAAGAGGAACACGTCCTGGCTGACCAGCCCCATGGCGCCGCGCAGTGAGTCGAACGACAGCTGGCGGACGTCCTGGCCGTCGACCCGCACGGCCCCCTCGGTTGCGTCGTACAGCCGCAGCAGCAGCTTCACGACGGTCGACTTGCCGGCACCGGTGGAGCCGACGATCGCGTGGGTCTCCCCGGCGGGCACGTGCAGGTCCAGGCCGTCGAGCACGGGCTCGCCGGACGCGTACGAGAAGTGCACGTCGTCGAAGTCGACGTCGCCGCGCACCGGAACGGGCAGCGCCTGCTGGCCGGGCCGGATCGTCGGCCGGACCCGCAGCAGGTCGGTCAGTCGCCGCACCGACGCCATCGCGCGCTGGTAGTCGTCGAACGTCTCGCCCAGCTGGGTCAGCGGCCACAGCAGGCGCTGGGTCAGGAACACCAGCACCGAGTACACGCCGACACCCAGTACGCCGTCGAGCGCCTGGAAGCCGCCGAGGATGAGCGTCCCGGTGAACCCGAGCAGGATCGCCATGCGGATCAGGGGCACGAACGCGCTCGACAGCCGGATCGCCCGGGCGTTCACGATGCGGTAGTCGTCGGACTCCGCGGCGATGCGCGCGAGCTCGCGGTCCTCGGCCGTGAAGGCCTTGATGGTCGCGATGCCGCCGAGGTTGTTCGCCAGCGACGCGTTGAGCAGGCCGACGCGGTCGCGCACCTCGGCGTAGCGGGGCTCCAGGCGGCGCTGGAACCGGAACGATCCCCACAGGATGATCGGGATCGGCGCGAACGCGAACGGGGCGATGCCGGGGACCAGCACGAAGAACGCGACGCCGATGGCCACGACCGT
>CAZDIF010000200.1:1914-5211 GCA_964505365.1 uncultured Actinomycetota bacterium | reverse complement strand
TCGTCGTGGACCGGGATGGCCATGGGCGGGAACGCGAACCACGACAGCATCAGCCGCACCAGGACCTCGGCGGCCCAACGGGGGTGGACCTCGCGGATCTCGCCCGCGGCGACCCCCCGCTCGATGGCGTCGGCGAACGTGTCCAGGGCCGTCTCGACCAGCGGGCCGCGGTGGGCGGTGACCCGCTCGAGGAGCATCGCCGGCTCCTCCTCCCGGCCCTTGGCCAGCACCGGGTGCTCGACGAGGAACTGCAGCCCGGTGAGGAAGGCCTCCTCGAGCCCCGGCAGGACGGCCTCGTGCGCCTCGAACGCCCGGCCCAGCCGACGCCGCAGCCGTTCGCCCTCCTCGACCAGCAGCGCGTCGATGAGGTCCGACTTGTTCGCGAAGTGTCGGTACAGCGTCGCCTTGCCGGCACCGGCCTCGCGCGCGATGTCCTCCATCGTCGTCCGCCGCAGGCCCACCTCGACGAACCGGCGCGCCGCCGCGGCGAGCAGGTCGTCGCGGCGGTTGGTGCGTCGCGCGGTGGTCACCAGCGGCCCTCGTCGTCCTCGTGGGGGCGCACCGTAGCCCTGCGGGGAGTCCCGACGGGGCGGCCGGAACTTCCGCCCGGGCTGTGACGTTTCCACACCGAACCCCCACACACGTTCCCCCTTCGGAGGCTCCCTGATGGGCGCCCACCACCGACCGACCGTCCGCGCGATCGCCGGCCCCTGGGTCGAGGACGCGGCCTGCCGGGGCGTGCCGACCCGTTGGTTCTTCCCGCTCACGGACGAGGCCGAGCAGCGGGCGATTGCCCTCTGCCGGCAGTGTCCCGTGGTCGACGAGTGCCTCCGCTTCGCCGTCGAGCACGAGCAGTGGCACGGCGTCTGGGGCGGCACGACCGAGCGCGAACGCCGCCCGCGGGTCCGCGAGCAGCGCCGCCGCCGCGAGGTCGCCTGACGGTCAGGCGGTCGCGGCCACCCGCTCGACCGGCTCACGACGGATGCGGTCGCCGACGCGGACCGTGCCCTCCTCGATGACCCGGACGTGGATGCCGCGCAGGTGGTACCGGCGACCCAACGGGGAGTTGGCGAACCGGACGGCGTCGATCCCGAAGCGGTCGCGGAACTTGTCGCAGCCCCGGTGCGGGTGGGGCGTGACCTCGACGAGGACGTCGCCGATGCGCAGCCGGTCGCCCGCTGCCAGCGCCTCATCGGACAGGTCGAGGTCCACGACGAACTGGTCCCCGGCCAGCGGCCACCGGTCGCGGCTGCCAGCGACGAGGTCGAGGTAGCGCGCGTTGATCACCGTGATCTGCTGATCGACGTTGGCGGTGCCGTCCGGCGTGTGCCGGGAGCCGCGCCGGATCCAGTCGTCGCCCTCGACGCCACCGTCGATGGTGCAGCGCACGGACGCCGGTGTCCGCCGCTGGCCCTCGGTCGGCCGCACGACGATCAGCTCCAGGCGACCGTCGTCCCGCGGCGAGGCCAGCACGTGGGGCAGGCCGGCCTCGAGCTCGTCGGTCGTGCGGTGCGTCGCCACGAGGATGGTCCTCGTCTCGGGGACCCGCATGATCGCACCGACGGTCGACACGGACGCAATCCACCAGTGTCGCGACTGGTCGCCTGACAGACGTGGTCGCACCCGCCTGCTAGACATCGATACGAACAGGTGTTCGTTCCCGATCCGCAGGCGGCGTGCCGTGCTCACCGCGACCCAGCCGAGCTTCGACGACCTGTCGACGCCGTTGTTCGACGTCACGTTCGCGGTCCTCGACCTCGAGACGACGGGGCTGGACCCGGCGGGCGATCGGATCACGGAGGTCGGGGTGGTCAAGGCACGCGCGGGCGACGTGCTGGGCGAGTTCGCGACGCTGGTGAACCCCGGCCGCCCCATCCCACCGGCGGTCAGCACGGTCACCGGGATCACCGACCACCTCGTCGCCGACCGGCTGCCGATCGAGGCGGTCCTGCCGGCGCTGGTGGAGTTCCTCCGCGGGACCGTGCTGGTCGCCCACAACGCGCCCTTCGACACGCGCTTCCTCGCGGCGACGCTCGAACGGCACGCCTATCCCCCGCTGGGCCTGCCCGTGCTGGACACGGCCGCGATCGCCCGACGGATCCTGCGCGACGAGGTGCGCAACTGCCGCCTGTCGACGCTGGCGGCCCACGCCCGCTCGCGCACCGTGCCCGAGCACCGGGCGCTGCCGGACGCCCGCGCCACCCTCGACGTGCTGCACCTGCTGATCGAGCGTGCCGGCAGCCTCGGCGCCACCACCCTGGAGGACCTGCAGGCCTACGCCCGGTCGACCTCCGACCGGGCGTTCCGGAAGGTGTCGCTCGTCCGCGACGCGCCGTCGGCGCCGGGCGTCTACCGGTTCCTGGACGAGCGTGGCGAGGTCCTGTACGTGGGGACCAGCCGGGACCTGCGGACGCGCCTGCGCCGCTACTTCGGCGGGGACCGACGCCGCCGGGTCGCCGACATGGTCCGCGAGACCGCCCGCGTGGACTGGACGGTGACCCCGACGGCGCTGGAGGCGGGCGTGCGCGAGCTGCGCGAGATCCGCGCCCACCGGCCCCGCTACAACCGCCGGTCGACCATGCCCGAGCGCCAGGTCCACGTGAAGCTGACCGACGAGGCGTTCCCCCGGCTGTCGGTCGTGTCGACCGTCCGCGAGGACCGTGCGACGTACGTGACCGCGGTCGGCTCGCGCCGGACGGCAGAACGCTTCACCGATGCCGTCCACGAGGTGTCGCGCATCCGCCGCTGCACGACCCGCCTGCGGCTGGCGCAGGACCACGCCACCTGCGTGCTGAAGGACCTCGGCCGGTGCGCCAGCCCGTGCGACGGGACCGTCGACCGGGACGACTACGACGCCGTCGCCGGCGAGGTCGACCGCTGGCTGGCCACCGACCCGACCGAGCTGCTGGCCCGCCTGCGGGCCCGGATGGCCGAGCTGGCCGACCGGGGCCGCTACGAGGAGGCGGCCGTCGCCCGGGGCCGCCTGCACCTCGTCGCCCGGACCCTGGCGCGCGTCCGGCGGCTCGGGTGGATCGCCCAGGTCGACGAGCTGGTGGTGGTCCGCGACGACGGCACGTCGGTCCGTGCCGTGCGCGGCCGGCTGACCGCCAGCGCGGTTCGCGACGACGACGAGGACGACGCCGCGTTCGTCCGCCGGCTGCGGACCGCCTCGACCGAGGCCGTGGCCGCGGGCCCGCCGGGCCCCGCCGAGGTCGAGGAGGTGGACCTGCTGCTGGGCTGGCTGTCCGAGCAGCCGTGCCGGCCGCTGGTCGTCGACGGCACCGCCGCCCAGCCGGT
>CAZDIF010000200.1:0-1814 GCA_964505365.1 uncultured Actinomycetota bacterium | reverse complement strand
GCGATGGCGACGTTGTCGGCGACGTCGTGGCCCTGCAGGTCCTCCAGTCGCGCGGTCGCGATGCCGAGGTCGGCCGGGTCGAGCGTGCCCTCGACGACCGCGCCGTCGCGCACCTCCCACGTCCGCGACGGGCCCGTCGTCGTCAGCTCGTCGAGGCCGTCCTCCCCGCAGAACACCAGCGCGTGCGAGGTCCCGAGCCGGCCGAGCGCCTGCGCCATGACGGGAGCGAGCCGGTCGCTGGACACGCCGACGGTCTGATGGCCCGCCCGCGCCGGGTTCGACAGCGGCCCGAGCACGTTGAAGACCGTGCGGATCCCCAGCGTCGCGCGGATCGGGCCGACGTGGCGCATCGCCGGGTGGAACGTCCGGGCGTAGAGGAACCCGATGCCGAGCTCGTCCACGCAGCGGGCCACGGCCGCCGGCGGCAGGTCGATGACGATCCCCCAGGCCTCCAGCAGGTCGGCCGACCCGCAGCGCGACGACGCCGAGCGGTTGCCGTGCTTGGCGACCCGGCAGCCGGCGGCGGCGACCACCAGCGCCGAGACCGTGGAGACGTTGAAGGTGTCGGCGCCGTCCCCGCCGGTGCCGCAGGTGTCGACCAGCGGCCCCGCCAGCTCGATCGGCGCGACGTGGTCGAGCATCGCGCGGACGAACCCGGCGATCTCGCTGGCCGACTCGCCCTTGGCGGCCAGGGCGGTCAGCAGGCCGGCGACCTGGACGGGGTCGGCCTCGCCGGCCATCACCTCGCCCATCACCGTCGCGGCCAGGTCCTCGTCGAGGTCGTGCCCGGCCACGACGGAGCCGAGCACGCGGGGCCAGTCGAACGCCGTCACGGATCGTCCTTGTCCTGCGGGGCGGGCGGTCAGGCCGGCGCGGCCGTGCCCAGCCGCGTCACGGCGTCGGCCACGTCGAACCCGTCCACGGGCTTGGGCACGACGACCTCGGCGCCGGACCAGTCCGCGAGGAAGTCGTCCTGCGGGCGGGCGGTCATCACGATCGCCGGTGGACGCCGCGTGCCGTGCAGGCGGGCCTCCTCGCGCAGCTCGTACAGCCACGAGAACCCACCCTTGGGCTGCATGTCCCCGTCGATGACGAGCACGTCGAAGGTGTCGCTGCGGAGCAGCTGGGCGGCCTCGGTCCCCCCGGCGGCCTCGACGACGTCGCGGTCGGGCTGCAGCTGCAGGGCGGTCGAGGCCCGCTGGCGCTCGTCGGGGTCCGGGGAGATGATCAGCACGCGCACGGCACTCGTCCTCATCGTCGGCGCTGCGCCCGGCACTCTACTGGCCCGGCCCGATCCAACGGCCAGCCGCCTGCTTGTGTGCCTCGCGCGCCGCTGTGTAGGCTCCGGCTCACCTGAGAGTGATTATCACTCTCGCAGCACACGCACGCCGGAGCTCCCCGCTCCGGGTCCGCGGACAGGAGGCCACGATCACCCCGCCCGAGGCAGCTGCCGAGGACCTGCGGATGACCCCGAAGCGCCAGGCCGTGCTCGACGCCGTCGTCGCGGTGCCGACACATCCGAGCGCCGACGAGATCTTCCGCGAGGTCCAGCAGGACGTGCCGGGAATCGGGGTGGCCACGGTCTACCGCACGCTCGACCTGCTGGTGCGCTCGGGGCGGCTGACGCCCCTGCGCCTGGCCGGCGAGAGCGTGACGCGCTACGACGCCAACCTCACGCCGCACCAGCACGTCATCTGTGACGACTGCGGCGCCGTGTTCGACGTCGACCTGGAGCTGCCGGACGACCTCGTCGCCGAGGCGTCCGAGCGGTCCGGGGTGCGGATCTCCCAGTACGACCTGCGGCTGCGCGGCAC
>CAZDIF010000199.1:0-5222 GCA_964505365.1 uncultured Actinomycetota bacterium | reverse complement strand
GCCGTGCTCGTCCGCGAGGCGCAGCAGGTTCGGCCCCACCACGACCAGCTGGCCGCCGCCCGGGCCCCCGAGCGGCAGCACGTACTGGCCGAGCACCTTGGTGGACAGGAGCCCGAGCAGCGCCCCCAGCTGTGCGCCGAGCACGCGGGAGACGACGTGACGGCGACGCGTCAGCCGGGCGGCCAGCGGGTCGAACGCACCGCGGATGGCCGCGAGGTTCGCCCGCACCCAGCCGAGCCGGCCGACGACGCGCCCCGTCGTCGGCGCCAGGTCAGCGCCCAGTCCCGACCAGCCTCGTGCGGCCGCGTCGACGGCCGCCATGTCGTCCGCGACCTCGCGCCGGAGCGCCTGCACGCGGGCCGGATCGGGTGACGACGGCGGCAGGACGAGCCGGGCGGACCACAGCGCGACCCCCTCGTCGATGAGCGGAGGGTGCGGCGATCCGGTGTCCATGGGTGGAGGGCTCCCGCCTGCCGGTCGTCGGCCGCCGGGTGGCGCGTCGTGTGGTCAGTGCTCCCGGGCCTTGCGCGGTCGGTACACGAGCACGTAGTACAGGCCGCCGAGGACGACCACCAGCCCGACCATCAGCGCGGTGAGGCCGTAGGCCGCGTTGATCAGGAACGGCGGCTCGTAGGCGGTCGGGGCGTTGGTGGAGTCGAGGTCCGGTTCCGGGCCGACCGGTTCGCCACCGCCCTCGGCGGCGAGCACCACGATGCCGGCATCGGCGGGGGCGTCCGGTCCGGTGTCGGCGTGCGCGAGTGTGGCCGGGAGGAGCAGCAGGGCCGCGAGCAGTGCGGCGAGCACGTGGGTGAGCAGGCGTCGCATGGCGGCGAGGTCCTCGGGTCGGTCGGGCACGTCGGCGTCGGGACGCGACGAGCCTACTGCCCGCCGTCGCCGCTCACGAAGCCATCGTCATCGGCGACGTCGACCGACTCGGTCCCGTCCTCGGTGGGGTCGCCCGAGCCGGTGTCGGTGGCCGATTCCGGCGAGGGTGGGAGCAGCTGCTCCTCGCCCGGCGGGTCGGTGACACCCAGCTGGGAGCCGTCGAGGCGCTCGACCGCCTCGTTGAGGTCGGACACGACGCTGTCGAGGTCCGGCGCATCCGGCGCGTCCTCGCCGTCGTCGGCGTCCCCCGGATCGGAGGTGCTGGCCGGGGTGGCCGGCTCGGCGGCGGTGGCCTCGGCGGCATCGGTCGCGGTCGCCTCGGCCACCACCTCGTCGCCGGCCTCGGTCGGTCCCGCCGCCGGGTCGACGGGGACCACGGTCCACCAGCCCGGGTCCGGGGCCGGCAGCTGGACGCCCGCCTCGGTCTGGGCGGCGTCGGGACCGCGGTCGGCGGCGTCGACGACCTCGATGGTGTCGGGCCCCTGCTGCACGCCCAGCACGACGGCGGAGGCCAGCCCGAACAGGGCGACCGCGGACGCCACGCCGGACAGCACCGGACGCGGGCGCGGCCGCGGGGCGTCGTCGTCGCCCGCGGGGACGGCGACCGGATCGACCACCGCCCCGTCGAGGACCGGGTACGCCGCCGCGATCACCTCCTCGGCATCGCGTTCGACGACCGCGTCCGCGACCGTGCGTCCGAAGCGCTCCTCGATGTCGGCCAGGAGCGCCTGCTGTTCGCGACCCACCTCGGCCAGCGCCTGGTCGTCACCGAGCAGGGCGTACGCCTCGGCGCGCAGCACCGTCTCGTGCAGCCGCAGTCGGGCGTCGGCGACGTCCCCGCGCAGCCGTTCCGCCAGCGACTCGCGCGCACGCCACGACGGCGGCCGGTCGGGGCCACCCGTGGGGGCGTCGGCGTCGTGCTGGGAGGTCATGGGTGCTCGGTCGTCCTGGTCGGTGCGGCGGTCGGTGATGGGCTGGGTCGGCGTGGCCCGTGAGGGCCATCATCAGGGAGATTCGCCGCCAGTCAACCGATCTCCTCCCCGTCCCGACATTGGACCGCGCCACCGTGCGCGACCACCGCACGTGTCTGTCCACGCGATCCGGCAGCATCCGGTACGGCCGCAGGCAACACTTGCCACAGATGTGCCATGTCGAATAGGGTGGTGGCATCTCGTCACACCTGACCCCGGAGGCCCTGATGAGCGAGATCGAGTGGCTCAGCACCAAGGAGGCCGCACGGCGCCTGGGCATCACCCCCCGGACGCTGTACCGGCTCATCGACGAGGGCCAGATTCCAGCCTACAAGTTCGGGCGCGTGATCCGGCTTCAGCAGAGCGAGGTCGACGAGTTCATCTCCGGTGCGAAGATCCAGCCGGGCGACCTCGAGCACCTGTACCCGCACGCCGACACGCCCAGCAACGAGTGACGTCCAGGGGGATCAGGGTTCGCCGAAGCGGTCCCGCATGCGACCGGTCACCCGTTCCACGGCCCGGCGGGCCCCGGCCCGGACGGCGGGCTGCACCGTCGACGCCAGCACCTGGGGCCCGGGGACGTCGACGGCCACCCGCCAGCGGGCAGTGACCCGCGAGCCGTCCGACCCGCGCTCGACCACCTCGATGTCGATGCCCAGCCTGGACGGCGTGTGCCCGTCGACCGGCGTGCCGCGAAGGGCGACGACGTCGCCGTCGACCGCGACATCCACGTCGACCGCGGGCGAGACCACCACCGGACCCGCCCGCAGCTCGGCGAGCACCCATCGCCGTGGCGTGGACGTGCGGTGCAGCAGGTCGCCGAAGAGCGAGAACAGCCCGTCGCGGTCGGACAGGGCCTCGCGCACCCGACCGGGCTCGTCGCCGACGTCGACCGCCCGCTCGCCGTCAGCCTCGATCCTCACCGCGCGGCCTCCTCGACGAGGTCGGCCAGCGCCGCAGCGCCCTCGACGTGGACCAGGTGCCCGCAGCCCAGCTCGACGTGCCGACCGCCGGTGCGCAAGGCCACGTGGGCCGCGACCGCGGGGCGCACCAGCCGATCGTGGGTCGCACCAACGGCAGTGACCGGGACTCCCAGCTCGACGAGCCGGGACAGCTGGCGGTCGAGGTCCGGGGGCTGGTCGGCGACGAACTTCCACCACAGCCCGCGGTCCCAGTCGGCGGCCTCGCGGAATCGGGCGTGTGCCGCGACGTCGGCCTCGTCGATCGTGCTGGGGTCGTGCCACGACCGCCCCAGCCGGTCCCGGTCGATCCGCCCGGCGAGGCGGCGCACCGCCGCCGCGCCGAGCGACTGGGCGACGCGCGAGCGCAGCAGGGGGCGCAGTCGTGCCGGGGCCGACGCGTCGCCGGTCAGCGGGGCGGCGCAGGCCACGACGTGGCGGACGCGATCCGGGTGCGCCAGCGCGAACTCCAGGGCCGTCGTCCCACCCATGGACGTGCCGGTGAGCACGGCGTCGGGGGCTTCGAGGTGGTCCAGCAGCGCCAGCACCTGCCGGACGGCGAACCCGCGGGTGTACGGGGCGTCCGGGCCCGTCCACCGGCCCCGGGGGTGGGGGCGGGCGGTGAGGCCGAAGCCGACCCGGTCGAAGGCCACGACCCGCAGGCCGCGATCGGCGAGGATGCGACCCAGTCGCTGGTAGGTGTGGGCGGACCCGTGGAAGTGGTGCAGGCCCACCACCACGCGGTCGGCGTCCTCGGGCCCCCACAGCTGCACGTGCGTGCGCACGCCGGCCAGGTCGACCCACCGGCTGTTGTCGTAGCCCGGCAGGTCCCGGGGCATCGAGTCCGTGGCGCTCACGATGTGGCCTGACGACGACGGGGCGGGCACGGTAGGCCCGTGACCGCCCCCACGTCGGGTGTCAGCCGTCTCAGCGCAGGCCCAGCTTGCGCGAGCACGCCGGCCACGCACCCCAGCCCTGCTGGGCATGGAGCTTCTCGGCGTAGTGGATCTGCACCCACTTGCTGTGCTCGTGCGGGTAGCCGGAACCACCGACCGCCTGCCATGACTGCAGCGAGAACTGGACGCCGCCGTAGTAGCCATTGCCCGTGTTGATGCCCCAGTCGCCCTTGGATTCGCACTGGGCGAGCCGTTCCCACGTGCTGATGGCCTGCCGGTACGTGAAGGCGCAGTCCGGCGAGGAGTTCGGGGGGCACTCGGACTCCGGCTCCGGCTCGGGCTCGGGCTCCGGCTCGGTCGCTGCCTCGGACACCGGTTCGGGCTCTGGCTCGGGCTCCGGCTCCGGAGCGCGCTCGATCGGCTCGATCTCGGCCGCCAGGACGCCCCCGTGCCCGACGAGCGCCTCGTCCGCGCGGGGGCGGTCGGCGACGACGTCGGCGAGGTGGGGACCGGTGACGGCCGCGGGGGCCGCCTCGGTGCGGTCGGGGGTCGAGCTGGCGACCGGGTCGCCGTCCAGCACGGTGGGGACGAGCAGCGCGACCGCGGCGACGGTGGCCAGGGCAGTCAGGAACGGGCGGGCAGGGGACGAGTGGGAGACGTGTCGGGACAAGGGGAACCTTGTGGGCACGGGGGAGGTGGGAGGCCGCGCAACGATGGAGGGCTCGCAGACGGCGAGCAGCGGCACGGAGGGTGTCGCTTGTGCACGGCTTCACGAAGGGTCCGGATCCCCGCAGGGGAGTCACCCTGTCCGGATGGTCACGATGGGCGGCGTCCGGCCGGTGACCGGACGGACGCCGACTGCCTCGGCGGTCGACCCGGCCGGTGAAACGGCATGGGCGTCCCACGGCCCATCACGGCGCGCCGGCACCGCCACCGTGCGTGTGACGCACGAGTCGGCGTTGGTCAGCGGTCACCGGAGTCGGACGACACGGGCGACCGGAGCCGGCGCCACCGCTTGCGGTCCAGCACGAGCTCCTGGATCACCGCAGCGACCAGCACGCCGAGCGCGATGTAGACGAAGACCATCCTGCGCATCCCCTTGACGACCCCCGGTTTCGGTCGTCACATCCGTTGCTTCCCGCGACCTCCCGGTCAGGTCGCGACTTGCCCCGCGGGCACCATACGGATGGCCCCCGACACGCGCCAGCCGGCACGACCCCGGCTTCGTGCCAGCACCACCATCACGAGCGGCCATCGTGACATCACGAGCGATGCGCGCACGTCCTGCCCCCGGGTTCAGGGGGCGGTGGGCTGCCGGGCCACCTGCAGGTTCGACCACGTGATCCAGCCCGCCAGCAGGGCGAGGAACGACCGGTTCTCGACGAGCGCCCACGCGACGACGGCGGCGCCCACGACCACGCCGACCCAGGCAGCTCGACGTCGGCGCTGGCCGGGGGCGCCCGGCAGCAGCTCGCGCAGCGCCTGGCCACCGTCCAGCGGCAGGATCGGCA
>CAZDIF010000198.1:0-5247 GCA_964505365.1 uncultured Actinomycetota bacterium | reverse complement strand
ACCCCGGCCGCGATCCCTCGTGCACCCCTCATCAGGCTCTCCTCCATCACACGTCGGACACTCCGACGTGCACGCTGATGAGCAGACAACACGGCCCGCGTGGACACGGCCATGGCTCGACCGGACGATTCCGTGACGACCGTCCGGACTAGTCCCTGACCCGTGCCGAAGACATCACGGGCCACTGGTGCACGCCCCAAGGGCCCGTGCATGCGTTCCTGCGGACATTTCGGCGGTTGGACGCCCTCATGTCCGCAACAACCTTCGAGGGTGGGCGGACTGCCCCGTTGCTGCGGACATCTTGACGAACTGACGCCCTCATGTCCGCAGCAACGGTGGTGCGGTCCAGGTGTGGGACCGGGACCGGCGGCCGATCGGGCTGGTCGGGTCAGCCCTCGGTGGAGACCGGGTTGGGGGCCTGGCCCGTCTTCCTCCGCCAGGCCTGCTCGACCTCGATGTAGGAGGCGAACCCGGCCCGGAGCACCGAGTTGTAGGTCTCGTCGCTGGTCAGCAGCACCTGGCCGAGCACCTCGTCGAGCACCTCGGCGGTCAGCACCTCGCGCGGGATCGCGCCGACCAGCACGACGTCACCCTCGTCGTCGAGGGCGAAGTGGATCCACGTCAGCTTCTCGTTGCGATGCAGCACCAGCTCGTAGACCGCCGCATGGCCCTCGTCGGGTCGCCCGCACAGCAGCGAGGTGACGTGCAGCGACCGTTCGTCGAGGTCGAGCAGGAGCGGGATCGTCCGCTTCCACTGCCCCGACAGCATCGTCATCCACCGGTCCTCGCCGACCTCGTCGACCTGCAGGTCGGCCGCCTCGAGGACCTCGACGATCAGCTGGCGGTGCGCGCCGCGGTCCACTGGGGCTCCTCCAGGCGGGTGCGTGCCTCCACGACAGCACCGTAGACGCCCAGCAGGCGGTCCACCGTCCGATCCCAGGACGCCCCGGCCGCGGTGCGCAGTGCCTCCCGGGACAGCTCCTCGGCCCGGCCGGGGGTCGTCAGCACGTCGAGGACGGCCTCGGCGTGGGCGGCCGGGTCGTGGCCGGGCACCCGCACGCCCCCGCCCCGGACGACGTAGCGCAGGCCGGACACGTCGGCGGCCACGACCGGCGTGCCGCACGCCTGGGCCTCCAGGGCGACCAGTCCGAAGGTCTCGCTGCGTGACGGGGTGAGCACCACGTCGGCCGCGCGGTACAGCTCCGCCAGCCGTGCCTGGGGCCGGGCCGGCACGATCTGCACCGCCTCGGCGACCCCGAGCTCGTCGGCGAGCCGCTCCAGCTCGTCCGGTCCCGTCCGCCCGTCCCCGCTCCCGGACGTGCCACCGACCACCAGCAGGCGGGCATCGGGGAGCTGCTTGCGGACGTGGGCCAGCGTGCGCACGGCGACGTCGGGGCCCTTCAGCGGCTGCAGGCGCCCGACGAAGAGCAGCAGGGGACCCTCGCCGGGGGCCACCTCGTCGCCGGGCGGTTCCGCGGAACCGGGGCTGAACCGGTCGAGGTCCACCCCCGCTGGGACAACCGCGATGTCCGCCCCGGAGAGGCCGAACGTGCGATGCAGCAGGCGCGCCTCCCCGCAGGTCAGCCCGAGGACGCGGTCAGCGGACCGGGCGATGCGGCGCTCGGCGGCCAGGCGCAGTGGCGCCTCGGGCTGGTCGCCCGGCGCCAGGGTGGCGTTCTTGAGCGCCCCCAGGGTGTGGAAGGTCTGCACGAACGGGACGTCCCAGCGATCGGCCACCCGGCGTGCCACCCACCCGGACATCCAGTAGTGCGCGTGGACGACGTCGTAGTTCGGCTCGTGGTCGTGGAGCATCGTCATCGCGAAGCTGCAGAGGTGGTTGGTGAGGTCCTCCTTCGGCAGCGGGAGGGCCGGCCCGGCGGTCACCCGGATCACCCGCGCACCGGGAGCCACCTGCACCACCGCCGGCTGGTGGGGCGAGGTGCGACGGGTGAACACGTCCACCTCAACGCCCCTGGCGGCCAGGCGCCGGGCCACCTCCAGCACGTAGACGTTCAGCCCACCGCCGTCGCCCGTGCCGGGCTGTTCCAGCGGGCTGGTGTGGACCGACAGCAGCGCGACCCGGCGGACGGGAAGCCCGTCAGGACGCTGGAACCGCGGGACGGTCGTCACGACTCGGCGGCACCCCGCCCGGCCCGCTCGATCGTCAGCCGCCGCAGCTCGCGGTCGACCGCACCGAAGCGGTACTTGTAGGGCTCGTCACCACGCAGCAGGTCGAACACGGTGTTGCCCTCCGCCGCGGCGATCTCGATCATCAGGCCCACCTGGACCATGCCGGGGGCCAACATCCGCAGTGTCTGGTCGAACGCCGAGTTGTACAGGCCCCATTCCCCGCCGTGGACCAGCGACACCGTCGCCGCGCCCGGCCGGCCACCGACGTCCAGCAGGTGCAGGCGGAAGATCCCCTCCTCGGCGAACTCGCGCGCCAACTCGCGGAAGAACTCCCGCATCGCCTCGCGCCGGAAGAACGACGCCTTGCCCGCCTCGTTGTCGGCCACCATGGCGAAGAAGTCCTCGAGGCGCTCGACCGTGTCCCCGGGCGCCACCTCGACCAGGCGCACCTCGCCGGCGTCCCGGGCCAGCTTCCGCCCCTTGCGGCGCAGCTCGTGGCGCTGCTTGCCGGGCAGCCGCTGCAGGTAGGCCTCGTACCCGCCGGTGAGGTCGACCCGCGGGCACACGTCCTCGGTGGCCTCGTCGATCACGGCCAGCCCGCACCGTTCGGCGTGCTCGGCGAAGCGGTCCGGCCAGGCCGTGTCCGCCGACAGGCCACTGGCCACCAGCTCGTCCCAGTCCCGGTCCTCGGCCAGCGCCTCGACGTACGCGGCCGTCACGTCGTCGCGGTCCTCCGGACGCGCCACCGGGCCGAGGTAGTCGGACACCTCCGTCCCGCCGAGGAACCGCCGCGTCTCGTACGGCCCGGTCGGCGACCCGGCACGCTCGTGTGCCTCGGCCACCACGCCCACGAGGCGCCCGTCGCGGGTGACCGTGCGCACCTGCGGGGTCGCCCCCTCGCCCAGCACCCGCGTCCAGGTCTCGAGGTAGCGCGGGGTGTGGAAGATCGTCGCGTCGGGGTCGTCGTCGACCAGGGCCTCCCAGTCGGCGCGCAGGGCGCCGCCGGGGATGCCGTCGTGGGTCCGCAGTTCGATCACCGTCGCCTCGTGCATCGGTGGGGCTCCGCCGGTGGGCACCGGCGCGGTCAGGTGCCGTCGTCCGGCTCCTCGCGCGGGGTGGCCCGCGCGACGTCGGCGTCGTCCACGCCCCCGGACGACACGGCGTCGATCAGCCCCTGCAGCCCGCCCCGGCGCCCCGGGCCGTTGCCCTCCTCCTCCAGCTCGTGCAGCCGCCGGAACGACCGGTACATCTCGATCAGCGCGGTCTTCTGGCTGTCCGTGAGGTGGGTGTCACGGCTGATCGCGTCCTCGAGGTCGAGCTCGATGTCGCGCTCCTCGAGGATGCCCGCACGCACGTACAGGCTCTCGGAGGAGATCGACAGCGCCCGCGCGATCGCCTGCAGGATCTCGGCCGACGGCTTGCGCAGGCCCCGCTCGATCTGGGAGAGGTAGGGGTTGGACACGCCCGCCAGCTTGGCGAGGTTGCGCAGCGACAGCTTGGCGGTCTCGCGCTGGTTGCGGATGTACGCGCCGAGCTCCGACACGCGCGAGCCCGGGCCCTCCGGGGTCGTGTCGTCGGTGCTGGCCACGCGGCGTCCTCGTCGTTGGATCGACGGTCCGCCAGCGTAGCGCCGGGGCGAAGGGCCCCGGCAGCGGTCACCGCACGAAGTCCAGCCCCGACGGCGCGGTGACGTCACGCTCCTCGCACATCGCCACGAAGGCCCGCGCGAGGTCCGGGTCGAACTGGGTGCCCGCCATCCGGTCGATCTCCTCGAGGGCCACGTGCACCGGCCGGGCCTCGCGATAGGGCCGGTCCTGGGTCATCGCGTCGAACGTGTCGACGATGGAGAAGATGCGGGCCGGCAGGTAGATCCGCTCGCCGGCGAGCCCGTCCGGGTAGCCGCGACCGTCCCAGCGCTCGTGGTGGGACCGCACGATGTGCACCGCGTCGCCGAGGAAGCGGATGTCCTTGACGAGCTGGTGCCCGATGACGGTGTGCATCCGCATCTGCTCCCACTCGTCGTCCTCGAGCGGGCCGGGCTTGTTGAGGATGTGGTCGGGCACGCCCACCTTGCCGATGTCGTGCAGCAGGTAGCCGTACTGGATCGACGCGTCGGAGACGTACTCGGGAGCCACGCGCGCCGTGAGGCTGAGCGCGAACTGGTAGGTCCGGTCGAGGTGGTCGCGGGTGAAGTCGTCCTTCATGTCCGCCACCTTGGCCAGGGTGTGCACCAGGGCGAGGTAGGCGGACCGGGTCTCGGCCAGCGCGGCCTCGGCCTCCTGGCGGCGGGCGCGCTCACGCGTGGAGATCGTGCGCAGGTCCTCGGCGAACAGCAGCAGCTGTCGACGCATGACCTCGACGTCGTCGGCGTCCCCGGGATTCACGCAGCCCCCTCGCCGGCCAGCAGGTCGTCGATCGCCTCGATCAGCTCGAGGGGCGAGAAGGGCTTGGTGAGGTAGGCGTCGGCGCCAACCTCACCGCCTCGGGTCCGGTCCTCACTGCTGTCCCGTGCCGTCAGCAGGATCACCGGCAGCGCCTTGGTGACCGGGTCACGGCGGATCCGGTCGCAGAGCTCGAACCCGTCCATGTCCGGCAACATCACGTCGGTGACGACGAGGGCGGCGCCGGCGCCGGGCAGGTCCTGCAGGGCCTGTTCGCCCGTCGTGGCGGTCACGACGTCGAACTCCTCGAGGTCGAGCACGGTGGACACGACCTGCAGGATCAACGGGTCGTCGTCGACGATCATCACCGTCTGCTTCACGTCGTCCCCATCGTCCTCGCCCGTGCCCGGCCAGTCTATGCACCAATGTCGTGCGGACCGCTCAGTCGGTCCCGTTGGTCAGGACGTCGGACACCGATGCCGCTCCCGTGCGGTAGCGGTCGGCGATCTCGGCCTGCAGCCGGTCGATCACGTCGAACAGCTGCCGACGGACGCGCGACAGCTCGGCCTCCTGGGCGGCGTAGCCGTCCGCGAGCTCCTGCAGCTGCTGGTCGTCCAGGCCGGACGGGTCGGTGGGGCCCTCGACGGCGACGGCGTCGCCGAGCTCGGTGGGGTCCAGCGGGGACGGGGGCCGGGACGTGGCCGGGTCGAAGCGGCGCTCCCCACGGTCGGCGAGC
>CAZDIF010000197.1:0-5256 GCA_964505365.1 uncultured Actinomycetota bacterium | reverse complement strand
ACCGGGACCTGCTGGGGCGGGAGACCGGGTTGGATCCGTCACCGCAGCTGCAGCGGCTGGAGCAGCGGATCCTGGTGCACGATGAGGGGCTGCGGCAGGGCGCGACGTCGGCGCGGGTCGTGCGTGGCTACCGGCTCGGGGCGCGGCTCGGTTCGGGGCGGGACGGGACAGTGCATACGGCACGGCTGCCGGGCGTGGAGCGTGACTTGGTGGTGAGGATCGCGCCGCCGGACGTCGCTGACCGGCCCGATGTCGTCCGGTCGTTCGACGCCACGATGAGGCGGGTCGCGGCGCTGCACCATCACGCGATCGTGCCTGTCGATGACCACTGGCGCGAACCGGGTGGCGCGTACGTCGTGCTGCGTCGCATGCGTGGCGGGACGCTGCGGGACCGGCTGGCCGATGGCGGGCTGGGACCGGAGCAGGTGGCTGACTTCGCGCGGCGCATCGCCTCGGCCCTTGCTGCTGCGCACGAGGCCGGTGTCGTCCACGGGCGGGTCATCGCGGAGAGCGTGCTGTTTGACGGGTCGGGCCGCGCGTACCTATCTGACTTCCCGCTCGGTGAGGTCGATGCCGACCCGCGTGACGACACGGTCGCCCTGGCCGGGCTGGTGCAGGCGGCGCTGGACGGCCATGGCACCGCTGGTGCTCACCGGTCGGGAGCGCAGGTGCTGGTGGACGTGGCGACGTCTGACGGTCCGCCGAGCCTGCCGGAGCTGGTCGACCGGGTCGAGCGTCTCGTCGGTGTCGCATCACCGGACGCTCCGCCACCGAACCCGTACAAGGGGCTGCGGGCCTTCGACGAGGCCGACCGGGCGGACTTCTTCGGACGGGAGCAGCTCGTGGCCGAGCTGGTCGACCGGCTGTGCGAGTCCGGGACCGGCGGCCGGCTCGTGTTGGTCGTCGGCGCGTCGGGCAGCGGCAAGTCGAGCGTGGTCCGCGCGGGACTGTTGCCCAGCGTGCGAGCTGGTGCTGTGCCGGGATCCGAGCAGTGGCTGGTGACCAGCATGGTCCCGGGGCCGGCGCCCTTCGGGGAGCTCGCCGAGAGCCTGAGCCGGGTCGCGACCGCACCGGGCCGTGGTGGCGACCAGCACGCGTCCGTGGATGCAGCCGCGCTCCGGTGGAGCGGACTCGCAGGGTCGCTGCCGCGGATCGTTCCCCATGGGAGCGAGCTGCTGCTGGTGGTCGACCAGCTCGAGGAGCTGTTCACGCTGGCCGACCGCGACGTCCAACGGGCGTTCCTCGAGCAGCTCGTCACGGCCCTGCGAGCCGATGACAGCAGGCTGCGTGTTGTTGCGACGCTGCGGGCAGACTTCTACGACCGGCCCCTGCGCTTCCGGGGCTTCGGTGAGCTCGTCCGTGATGCGACCGTGACCGTCCCCGCGATGAGCGCCGCGCAGCTTGAGGCAACCATCAAGGGCCCGGCAGACCGGGTCGGTCTCGCGGTCGAGCCGCCACTGGTCGCCGAGCTCGTCGCCGGCGTGGTCGACCAGCCCGCGGCGATGCCGTCACTGCAGTTCACCCTGTACGAGCTGGCTGCGGCCGGCCGGGGCCGGCTCGACCTGGACGCGTACCGGCAGCTGGGTGGAGTCGGCGGAGCGATCGCCGCACGCGCCGAGGAACTCTACGGATCCATCGACGACGGCGACGACGTCGTCCGGCACGTCTTCGAACAACTCGTGGTCATCGGACCGGAGGGAGAACCCACCCGGCGGCCCGCCACAACCTCGGAACTTGCCCACCTGGTCGCCGACCGCGACATCGACGAGGTCATCGAACCCTGGGTCCAGGCGCGGCTGCTCCAGCGCGACCGCCACCCCGAGACCCGCGAGCCGACCGTGGAGGTCGCCCACGAAGCGCTGCTACGCGAATGGCCACGACTGCGCGGGTGGATCGAGGCCGACCGCGCAGCGATCCTTGCCGCAGCCGACGTGCGTGACGCAGCACGCAGCTGGGAGATGCTCGACCACGATCCCGGTGCGCTGTATCGCGGCGCCAAGCTCGAGGCTGTGCTCCAGCAGCTCGGCAGTCGGACCGACGCTCTGCCCCTCGCGACGAGCGCGTTCCTCAACACGAGCATCGAAGCGCGCGACCAGCGACGTGCCCGCGAAGCTGAGCGCGCAGAACATGAGGCGCGGACCAACCGGCGGCTGCGCCGCCAGTTCGCGGCCCTGGCGGTGGCGACGGTCGTCGCGCTTGTGGGTGGTGTCGTCGCGCTCGACCAACGACAACAGGCGGTGGACCAGGGACAGCAGGCGCTGGAGGACCGGCGCATCGCCGAGGCACGCGAGCTGGCGGCCGCCTCGACGGCGGTGGTCGAGGACGACGCCGAACTGGCAGTCCACTTGGCGCTCGAAGGCGTGGAGCGGTCGAGGTCCGCTGGCGGAGCTGTGCCGCCGGAGGTCGAGGAGGCACTGCACCGGGCCGTCACCTCGTCCCGGCTGGTCCTCCGCGTACCAGGGATCGGCGGCAGCGTCGCCTGGCACCCGGACGGCAGCGCGTTCGCGACCGAGGGACCGGAGGGGTCCGGCCTCGTCGACATCCGTGACGTCGAGACGGGCGAGTCGCTGCTGGCTCGAGCCGGCCACGAGGACGACATCAACGACGTCGCGTTCAGCCCCGACGGCTCTCTGCTCGCCACGGCCGGCGACGACGGTCGGCTTCGCGTCTGGACGACGGACACGGGTGAGCTCGTCAACGAGGTTCGCGATCAGGGGCGGGTCTGGGGAGTGACCTTCAGCCCGGACGGGGCCGAGGTCGCCGCCGCGTGGACAACCACTGGTGAGGTGCGGATCCTCGAGGTCTCGGCCTCGGCTCGAACCCTCCCCCTGCTCTCGCCCTACCGGACGAACCTTGACCCCGCCCTGATCATCGCCGAGTCCACGGACAGCCTCTCGTTCAGCCCCGACGGCGCGAGACTCGCAGTCGCGACCAGGCTCGGGGTGGTCGTGCTGGACGCGGTGGACGGGGAGGAACTGCAGCGCTTCGATCTCGCCACGGCATACGCGGAGGCCGTGGCGTTCAGCCCCGACGGCCGTTGGATCGCCAGCGCCAGCCAGGGCATCCCACCCCGGGTCACGGACGCAGCCACGGGTGAAGTGCACGTGGAACTGCCTGCCAACGACGTCCCGGTGGTTGCGCTCGACTGGAACTGGGACGGCTCCCTGCTGGCAACCGGGGCGCTCGACGGCGTCGCACGCGTCTTCGAGGTGACGCGCCACCGCGCGTTGCAGCGGGCCGCGGTCGCTGCTCGCGAGGCCGGGGTGCGGAGTGTGGCGTTCGCTCCTGCTGGGGACCTGCTGCTGACCGGTGATCAGGCGACGAGCACGACCCGGGTGTGGGACGTGGGGCTCGGCGGCGACGCGGAATGGGTAAACCTGCCGATCTCGTCGCGGTCCTCGACGTCGGCCGCGGTCTTCACACCTGACGGCACGGGCGTCATCGCCACCGGCCGGCAGGAGCCAGACCGGCAGGAGGCAGCCGTGCTGTGGGACGTCACCACTGGGAGGAGCGAGGTGAGATTCGGCGACGGGCTCCCCCCGGCCACCGCGCTCGACATCGGTCCGGACGGCAGGCTGGTCGCCACGGCCACGATCGACCGGGTCGTCCAGGCGTGGGACACCCGGTCCGGCGAGGAGCAGTTCGCGGTCCAGGTGCCCAGCCTTGCCCCGACACAGGTTGCGTGGACTCCGGACGGTGAGCTGCTCGGCGTCGGAGGGGAGGACTGGCGGGCCACCGGGCGCATCGTGATCCTCGACCGCACAGGTGAGGTGGTCGACGTACTCGAGGACGACGAACCTGACCGCACGACGTTCGACCTCGCGTTCAGCGGCGACGACCGGTGGCTCGTGTCGGCACGGCGCGCCAGCCCCAGCGGTCTGGTGGCGAGCTTGACCGGGTCGATGTCGGGCAAGGACCCGACGCTGCCCGGTGTGCGCGTCTGGGACTGGTCGCGCCGTGCGGTCCTGCGCGACCTGCCCGTCTTCGGCTACGCCGTCGCAGTGGCACCCACCGGTCGGCTCGTCGCGGTGGCCGGACCGAGAGGTGACGTCGAACTCTGGGACCCCTCGACCGGGGAGCAGCTGGCCACGCTCATCGGGCACACCCGAGGCGTCACCGACGTTGCATTCTCCGCGGACGGTCGACGGATCGCCACGTCGGCCAACGACGGCACCGTCCGGCTGTGGGATTCCGACACGGGCCTCGAGGAGCTCGTCCTGGAAGGACACGACGGGCGGGTCGACTCCGTCGCCTTCGCCCCAGCGGGTGACCGGCTTGTGTCCACGGGCGGCGGTGTCGCGCGCGTGTGGGCCCTCAACATCGATGACCTCGTCACTATCGCCAAGGCACGGCTGACCCGCTCGCTGACCGATGCCGAGTGCCGGCAGTACCTCCACACCGAGATCTGCTCAGACGGGCGCTAATCGGTTCAGCACATCCGCCCCTGTGATAGTCCTGCACGGACTGCCACACGACTGTGACGCACCCCCGACCGGGCTGTGACGCCCCTCTCGCACTGTTCTCCGTGTCGAACACATCGCACCGAGCGACGTCGACAGGAGACGAAGAACCATGAAGACCACAACGAAGACCGGATCCACCCCCGACCACGTCGAACCCACGCCGATCCCCCGCCACACGACCGGGCCGGACCGGGAGACAGCCCCGCCCACTGGCAGGACCACCGACACCGCGGGACGGGCGATCTGGATCGGCATCGCCCTCGTCCTCGCCGCCGCCGTCAGCATCCTCGTGATGGGCCAGTCCGGTGACGACGCGAACGCGAACGGCGCCGTCACAGCCGACCGTGTGCTCATCGAGTCGAGCGAGCGCCTCGCGACCGACGCCAGCGCCCGCGACGCGAACGCGAACGGCGCCGTGACCGCGGACCGGGTCCTCCGCGAGTCCCGGCCCGGGACCCGTCCAGACAGCGAGGCGACCTCGGCCGACCGAGTGCTGCTGCAGTCCCACGACGGCGGTGCGACGGACAACGGCGCATCCTCTGCGGACCGGGTGCTCCGACAGACCGCCAGCCGCACCGGCGGCGAGTGACCGCCGACCCGACCCCGGCAGAGGAGCCCACCCATGTCACGCACACGAAACGCGCGCCGAAGCACCGCTGCCGCACTTGCCGGCCTGGCGTTGATCGCAGCCGCTTGCGGCAGCGAGGACGTGGATGCGGGTGACACCGCCCCCGTCGCAGCTGCAGACGAAGATCTCGCCGAGAACGGCGATGCCGGCGGCGACGATTTCGCC
>CAZDIF010000196.1:0-5276 GCA_964505365.1 uncultured Actinomycetota bacterium | reverse complement strand
GCGTCGGCGCGGCCGATCCGACCCAGCACCTCGTCGGGGATCCCGAACGCGTCGACCACGTCCAGGGCGTGCGGGCGCACCTGCGTCACGAGGTCGTTGACCATGCGCTGGACGTCCTTGGCCCGCTCGCCCGACAGCCGTCCGTGCTCCTGCAGCCAGCCGCGGTCGGCCTCGATCTCGCTGAGCGCGTACAGGTCGCACAGGCTGGCCAGCACGGCCTTGGTGCCGTCGTCCGGGCAGGCGTCCACGAACGCCGCGAACGACTCGAGCACGATGCGCTCCATGGAGACCCGCGCCGCCAGCACGACGTGGTCCTGGCACGCGAGGAAGGCCTCGTACGGGTCGGTGCCGTCGTCCTCGATCATCCGGCGGAGGCGCCGTACCACGCCGTTCACCACGTGGTCCTCGCGCCAGCGGAAGACGTCGATGTGGTACTCGGTGTCCAGCAGGCCGGTTTCGTCGTCCCGACCCGGCACGGTGCTCGACAGGCGCTCGACGAGCTGGCGGAGGTTCGCGCGCTCGACGACCTGCTCGACGACCTGCGACGTGACGAACGCGGCCACCTCCAGCGGGTCGAGCTTGCCGAAGTCCGACTGGAAGCGGCTGAGCAGCGACTTCGCGACCAGTTGCATCAGCACGGTGTTGTCGCCCTCGAACGTGCTGAACACGTCGGTGTCCGCCTTCAGCGCGGCGAAGCGGTTCTCGGTGAGGTAGCCCTGCCCGCCGCAGGCCTCGCGGCACTCCTGGATGACGTCGGTGGCGTGCCAGCTGTTCAGGGCCTTCAGCCCGGCGGCCCACGACTCGAGCCGGCGCCGTCGCTCCTCGGGCACGTCCTCCCGGGTGAACACGTCGTGGAACTCGTCGGTGAGGTCGAGCTGGCAGGCGTGCAGGGCGACCGTGCGGGCGAGCGGGATCAGCAGGCGGCGCTGGTGGGTGCGGTAGTCGAGCAGTCGCGCCTCGTGCGAGCCGTCCGGCGGGCCGAACTGGCGGCGGCGTTCGCCGTAGCGGATGGCGATCGTCAGGGCGGACCGGGCGGCGGCCAGGCCGGCCGCGCCGACGCTGACCCGTCCCTGCACGAGCGTGCCGAGCATCGTGAAGAACCGCCGGTCGGGGTTCTCGATCGGCGACTCGTAGGTGCCGTCCTCGGTGATCCGGGCGTGGCGGTCGAGGAGGTTGTCGACCGGCACCCGGACGTTGTCGAACCAGATCCGGCCGTTGTCCACGCCGTTGAGGCCCATCTTGTGGCCGGAGTCCTCGATGCGGACACCGGGGAGCACCTCGCCGTCGTCGTCACGGATGGGGACGAGCACGCAGTGGATGCCCCGCGACTCGTCGCCCACCACGAGCTGGCAGAACACCGCGGCCATCCGGCCGTGCTCGGCGGCGTTGCCGATCCACTCCTTGCAGTCCTGCTCGGTCGGGGTGTCCACGACGAGCTCGCGAGCGTCGTGGTCGTAGGTGGCGGTGGTCTGCAGGTTCTGCACGTCGGAGCCGTGGCCGAGCTCCGACATGGCGAAGCACCCCGGCAGCCGCATCGTCGCGACGTCCTCGAGGTGGGCCTCGTGGTGCCGCCGGCTGCCCAGGTGCAGGATCGCCCCGCCGAACAGCCCGAACTGCACGCCGACCTTCACGAGCAGCGACAGGTCCGCGTGCCCGAGCATCTCGAAGGACACGACGGACCCGCCGGGGTTGCCCTCGCCCCCGAACTCGCGCGGGTAGCCGATGGCCGTCTCGCCGCGCTCGGCCAGCGTGCACGCCCACTCCAGGACCAGCTGCCGGTACTCGTCACGGGGCAGCTCCGGGTCGGGCAGTGCGAACTCGGGCAGCGTGAACTGTCGGCGGACGTCGTCCCGGATCTGGTGGTGGGTGCCGTCGAGGTGGCGGCGCAGGCCCGCGACGTCGACGCGGGTGGCCGGCTGGATGTCGGTGGTGTCCTCGCTCATGGCCGTTGATCCTGCCAGATCGGGCCGGGTCGGTGCGGGCGAACGGACGGGTACCGTCGGACGGGCATGGACACCGGACAGGACGCCCGCTGGCTGGCCGACCCCGTCGAGTGCGGGCCGTCGGCCGGGTTCGGCATCTACGTGCACGTGCCGTTCTGCGCCCATCGGTGCGGGTACTGCGACTTCGCGACGGCGGTGCCGGATTCCGACGAGCAGGTGGCCCGCTACGTCGACGCCCTGCAGGCCGAGGTCGACCGGTCGGCCGCCACCGCGACGCCCGAGGGTGGCGCCTGGCCGCGGGTCACCAGCGTGTTCGTCGGTGGCGGCACCCCGACGCTGCTGGCCGGCGAGCAGCTGGCGGCCATCCTCGGACGGGTCCGCGCCGGGTTCGACCTCGCCGACGACGTCGAGGTCACGGTCGAGTGCAACCCCGAGACCGCCTCGCCGGAGCTGTTCGGTGCGCTGGTCGCGGCGGGGGTGACCCGGGTGTCGATGGGAGCGCAGTCGTTCGCGCCGCACGTGCTGGACACCCTCGAGCGGGGACACACGGCCGACCGCCCGGTGGAGGCGGTCGCCATGGCCCGGGACGCGGGGATCGAGCAGGTCAGCCTCGACCTCATCTACGGCACGCCCGGCGAGACCGACGACGACTGGGCGTCGACGCTGCACCGGGTGCTGGAAGCGGGCGTGGACCACGTGTCGGCGTACGCGCTGACGATCCACGACAACACGCCATTCGGCCGGTCGGTGCGGCAGGGCACGATGGCGGACGTCGACGAGGACGTGCAGGCCGACCGCTTCGAGCGCGCCCGCGAGGTCCTCGGTGCCGGCGGGTTCGAGCACTACGAGGTGTCGAACTGGGCGCTGGGGTCCGCCGCGCGCAGCCGCCACAACCTGCTGTACTGGCGGCACGGTGACCACCTGGCGTTCGGCGTCGGGGCCCACGGCCACTGGCGCGGCCGACGCTGGTGGAACACCCGGTCGACCGCCCGCTACCTCGACGCGGTCGAGGCCGGGCGTTCGCCGGTGTCCGGCCACGAGGAGCTGACGGCGGCCGAGCGCGCCGAGGAGCGGCTGCTGCTCGGCCTGCGCGTGCGCGAGGGCCTGCACCCGCTCGACGCCCCGCCGATCGACCCGCTGGCGCTGGAGGACACGATGGGCAAGGGCCTGATCATGACCTCCTGCGGCCGCCTGCAGTGCACCGAGGACGGCTGGTTCCTGCTGGACGAGGCGGTCCGGCTGCTGACCTGAGCGGGCCGCCGGGACGGCTACCGTCCCGGGCCAGGCAACGAGGAGCGATTCCATGTCCGAGGTCACCGTCGAGCGTGACGGCCACGTCCTGCTGATCGGTGTCAACCGCGCCGACAAGCGCAACGCGTGGAACCTCGCCGTCATCGACCAGGTCGCGGCGGCCTACGAGCGGCTGTCCACCGACGACGACGTCCGCGCCGGTGTGCTGTACGGGCACGGCGACCACTTCTCGGCGGGCCTGGACCTGGCCGAGGTCGGCCCGGCCGTCGCCGAGCGCGGCCCCGAGGCGCTGGCCGGTTCGGGGGAGTTCGACCCGTTCGGCGTGTGGGGCGAGCCGGCCTCCAAGCCGGTCGTGATGGCGGTGCAGGGGATCGCCTTCACGCTGTCGATCGAGCTCGCCCTGGCCAGCGACATCGTGATCGCCGCGGACGACGTGCGCTTCAACCAGCTGGAGATCGGGCGGGGGATCATCCCGTTCGGCGGTGCGACCATGCGGGCACCGCTGCAGCTGGGCTGGGGCAACGCCATGCGCTTCCTGCTGACCGCCGAGGAGTTCGGCGCCGCCGAGGCCTTCCGGATCGGCCTCGTCCAGCAGGTCGTCCAGCCCGGCCACCAGCTCGATCGGGCCACCGAGCTGGCCCACCGCATCGCCGCGCAGGCGCCGCTGGGCGTGCAGGGCACGCTCGCCAACGCGCGGGTCGCCCGCGACGAGGGGATCGCCGCGGCGATCGGCCACCTCAAGGGCCTGCTGCCCGGCATCATGGGCAGCGAGGACGCGGCCGAGGGCGTGCAGTCCTTCGTCGAGCGCCGACCGGGTCGGTTCACCGGCCGGTGAGGAGGACCGGGATGAGCGACGACGTGCCCTTCGACGCCACGGCCGCCGAGCACGACACGTCCTACGAGGGCGAGCTCGATCCCGGCACGACGCTGTGGGCCTTCGCACTCGGCCACCCGCTGCTGGCGCAGGAGGCCCTGCTGGCCGCCATGCGGCTGCAGGCCCGCGGCCACCTCGGTCTGGACGACGCCGCCATCGTGCACAAGGCCGAGGGCGGCAAGGTCCGGATCGTCCAGACCCGTGACGTGTCGACCACCCAGGGCGCGATCTCCGGGGGCTGGTGGGGCCTGCTGGCCGGCCTGTTCGTCCCCGGTGGCGCCCTCATCGGTGCGGCGCTCGGGGCGGCCGTGGGCGGCATCTTCGCCAAGATGCGCGACATCGGCATCGACGACGACCAGATGAAGCAGATGGCCGAGTCGCTGGAGCCGGGCGAATCCGCCCTGTTCCTGCTCGTCACCGACTGCCACCGTGCCCGGGCCCTGCACGAGGTCGGCCGCTTCGAGGCGCGGGTGCTGCACACGACGGCCGACCCCGAGCTGGCCGACCAGGTCAGCGAGCGACTGGCCGTCGACCCGTGGGGGCTGGGCTGACCCGGCCGGCCAGCCGGCGGACGCCCAGGTACTGCAGGACGGCGAAGTCGGCCACGCCCAGCGCCACGATCCCGATGACCCAGGACCCGAGCGGGGTCACCACGGCGAGGGCGACGACCACGGCCGATCCCAGCACCCAGGCCGTGTCACCGGCGATGGCGACCCAGGCCTCGGCCGGGCGCAGGACGTCCCGTGACCGGAACCGCCACAGCAGGGCGGCATAGGGCAGCAACGCGATTCCGACCCCGACCAGGATCGGAACCGGGATGCCCAGCGGCTCGCTGAGCACGCTGGCCAGTGCGGCCGTCCCGGCGCCGGCCAGCCCGGAGAACACGGCGTTGACGGTCAGGGTGGTTCGCAGCAGGCGATCATCCATCGCGGTTCCTTCCTTCGTTCGTCGAGGACACCACGATGTCCGCGACCACACCGCCTGTCGATGACCTGCGAGGTCATGGCGGTGGTGACCCGCGGGTACGGTCGGGCGGACGGCGCTCGGAGTGGAGGCGGCATGGGCAGGGTGCTGCAGGTCAACGTCGGCGTGCCGCAGCGGGTGCGGATCAACGGCGTCGACGTGGACACGGCCATCGTGAAGCAGGCCGTCGACCACCCGGTCCTGCTCGCGGACGACCACGCGGCCGGTGACGTGCAGGCCGACGC
>CAZDIF010000195.1:0-5288 GCA_964505365.1 uncultured Actinomycetota bacterium | reverse complement strand
TTCTCCAAGGAGCTGTGTGGCGGCACCCACGTCCCGTCCGGCGCCACGATCGGCACCATCGCGATCGTCCGCGAGGAGTCGATCGGCTCGAACACGCGGCGGGTCGAGGCGCTCACCGGCATGGACGCCTACGAGCACGTCACCCGCGAGCGCCTGGTCGCCGAGGAGATCAGCCGCCTGCTCGGCACCCGCACCGACGAGGCCGTCGAGCGCGTCAGCGGCCTGATGCAGCGCCTGAAGGACGCCGAGAAGGAGCTCGAACGGGCCCGCACCGCGTCGCTGGCCCAGGAGGCCTCCCGGCTGGCCGCGGGTGTCGACCGGGTCGACGGCCTGGCGGTCCTCACACACCGTGTCGACGGGCTCGGGATGGACCAGCTGCGCCAGCTGGCCTCCGAGGTGCGCGGCCACCTCGGCGAGCGCGGCGTCGTGGTGGTCGGCACCGCGACCGACGACGGCAAGGCCCAGATGGTGTGCGCCGTGACGGCCGACCTCGTCGAGCGGGGTGTCGAGGCCCGCCCGATCCTGCACCCGGCCGCGCAGGTCGTCGGCGGTGGCGCCGGCGGCAAGGGTGATCTCGCCCAGGCCGGCGGCAAGCAGGGCGACCGGCTCGACGAGGCCCTCGCCGTCGCGGCCGAGGAGGCCCGGCGGGCCGGGGCAGCATGACACGAATCCCGCACGGCCAGAAGGCCCTGCGCGTCCTGCCCGCCACCGGTCGGCTGCTCGGCGTCGATCTCGGCGACGTCCGTGTCGGACTGGCGATCACCGACCCCGAGCAGCGCGTGGCGACCCCGCTGGAGACCCGTGCCGCGCTGGGGTCGGTGGACGACCAGGCGGCCGACCTCGCCGCGGTCGTCGACGAGCGCGAGACCTCCGGCATCGTCGTCGGGTACCCGCGTACGCTGGCTGGACGCGAGGGGACAGCCGCGGCCCGCACTCGCCGGGTCGCGACGACCCTCGCGGACATCGTTGACCGCCCCGTCGTCCTCTGGGACGAACGATTCACCACCGTCGAGGCCGAACGCGTGATGCTCGAACAGGACGCCAGCCGGCGCGACCGCCGCGCCAACATCGACCGCGTCGCCGCGACCCTGATCCTGCAGGCCGTCGTCGACGCGCGCCGTGGGGGCAGCGCATGGCGATGAGCTCGGGCCGGAAGCTGTTCATCGGGATCGTCGCCCTGCTGGTCGGCGCCGTGGCGCTGGTCGGCTTCGGCTACTGGTGGGTCAACCAGCAGGTCGCCGGTGTGCCTGGCGAGGGCGACCCCGTCACCTACGAGATCGAGTCCGGTGCCACCGCCGCCTCGATCGGCGACGACCTCGCCGAGCTCGACGTGATCCGCAACTCCCTGGCGTTCCGCCTGATCGCCCGCAGCCGGGGCCTGGACTCCCGGATCGCCTCCGGCACCTACGAGCTCGAGACCGGCATGAGCGTCGACGAGGTCATCGAGGCACTCGACCTCGGCCCCGGCGAGCCCGACGTCATCCGCGTGACCATCCCCGAGGGGCTCACCGTCGCGCAGACGCTGGAGCGCCTCGCCGAGGCCAGCCCGTACGAGGTCGCCGACTTCCGCGCCGTGCTCGACGAGGCCCGTGCGAACCCGCAGGACGGGCCGCTGTCCGTTCCCGACTGGGTGCCCGACTTCGACACGTTCAGCCCCGAGCACGAGGTGTTCGAGGGCCTGCTGTACCCCCAGACCTACGAGTTCGACGACGAGGCCGAGGTCGTGACGATCCTGCAGCGGTTGATCGACCAGACCGAGGTGGCCGTCGCCACCGTCTCGCCGAGTGCGCTCGAGGAGGCGGAGGCCGAGGGCTTCACGCTCTACCAGGGGCTGATCGCCGCCAGCCTCGTCGAGCGCGAGGCCCGCGTGCCGGGGGAGTGGCGCGAGATCGCCTCGGTCATCCGCAACCGGCTCGACGAGGGCATGCGGCTGCAGATCGACGCCACCCTGCTGTACGCCGCCGGGACGCCCGACGCCGGTCCGGCGGCCGTCGACCGCGACGTCGAGTCGCCCTACAACACCTACACGAACGACGGCCTGCCCCCGACGCCGATCGCCGGCGCACGCCCCGAGGCCATCCAGGCGGTCTTCGACCCGGCCGAGACGCCCTACCTCTACTACGTGGTGTCCCCCGAGTGCGACGGCAGCCACCGGTTCGCCACCACCAACGAGGAGCACAACCAGAACGTGGCCGCCTACCGCGAGGCGAACCGGTGCCAGTGAGCCGCGCGGACGGCCCGTGGCCGACCGCCGGCACGCGGTGCCTCGCCGTGCTCGGGTGGCCGGTGGCGCACTCGCTGTCACCGTCGATGCACAACGCGGCGTTGGCGGCCCAGGGCCTCGACGTCGTGTACGTCGCCCTGCCGGTCCCGCCCGACGAGCTGCTGGGTGCGGTTCTCGCGCTCGGGCAGGTCGGCTTCGTCGGTGCCAACGTCACGGTCCCGCACAAGCAGGCCGTGATGGCGGCCTGTGACGACCTGACCGAGGAGGCACGGCTCGTCGGCGCGGTCAACACCCTCACGTGGTCCGACGGGTCCCTGGCCGGGCACAACACCGACGCGGTGGGGCTGCAGTGGGCGCTGGTCGAGGCCGGCGTCCACGACGGGGGATCAGCGGTCGTCCTCGGCACTGGCGGTGCCGCCCGTGCCGCCACCGTGGCCTGTGTCCGGCTGGGCATGGACGTCACGGTCGTCGGCCGGCGCCCGGACGCGGCCGGGGAGGTCGCCGAGGTGGGCCTCGCCGCGGGCGGGACCGCACGGTCGCTGGCCGTCGGCGACCCCGCCGTCCCCGACGCGGTCGCCGATGCCTCCGTCGTCCTCAACGCCACCCCCCTCGGCATGCAGCGCGAGGACCTTCCGGCCCCCTTCATGAACCTGCACCCCGGCCAGTTCGCGTACGACGTCGTCTATGCCCCACCGGACACGCCGTTCCTGCTCGCGGCCTCTTCGGCCGGGGCGCGCGTCGAACACGGCCTGTCCATGCTCGTCCACCAGGCCGCCGTCGCGTACGAGGGCTGGACGGGGCAGGTTGCCCCGGTCGAGGTCATGCGCTCCGCCGCCGAGGGTGCGCTGGCTGGCTGAGGTGGGTGTCCGCGGGCCTCGGGACGGATCCTCTTCGCCCTCCTCCTTGGTGCTCAGCCCTGGCGGGCTTCCGCTCCGCTTGAGAGTCGGGCTACGAGGAACCGCTCTGTCGGCCCGCTCGGTGGGTCGCGTCTTGCGTTGTGGGCGTGGCGGGATCGGGACGTGACACGCACGACGGCCCGAGCCAGCGGCGTCGTCGTGGGCTGGCTCGGGTGCCGGCGTGGTCAGTTGTGGTCGGGGCTTGCTGCCGGGGGAGGAGGGTCGGCGGTCAGGGGGGCCATCGGCGGGGGCGTTTCACCTTGACGCCGGTGGGGGGATGGGTCCAGATCAGGGTGCCGTCGCGTTGGCGGTGGACGGTCCAGTCGCCTCGGGTCTTGGCCGTGTGGGATCGGCGGCCCGGGGCGTGGAGGTTGGTGACGTCGGTGCCGCCTTCGGGGAACGGGATGATGTGGTCGAGGTCGGCCCGGCGCACCGCGCTGTTGGAGAGTGGGCCGGTGTCGTCCAGGTCGCGGACCATCACCGCCTCGCGGAGCCATCCCGGTGGCCGGTAGTGCTTCTGGCCGACGCCGACGACCTCGCCCTGGTTGTCGAACACGATGGTGCGGACGTCGGTGCCACGTTCATCGGTCAGCCGGCGGATCAGCCCCGCGGAAGCCTTCATCTTCCCGCCAGTCAGGGTGGTCAGCAGCCAGCCGGGCGTGCGGTCGGCATCGCACAGCGCGTCGGCGGTGGTCACCACGTAGGCCATCGGCCGAGCCGGGCGCCCCTCCGCGTCGCCCGTCAGCGACTGCTCGCACAGCGCCACGAGCCGGTCGGCGAGCTTGCGGCCATGCGCTCGGTAGACGGCCTCGGCCTCGTGGCTGTCGCCGACCTGGTCGGCGGTGGGCAGGGCCAACGGGGCGTCGAGGGCTTCGGCGACGGTGGCGAACCCGACCGTGTCGAGGTCGGCCTCAAGGCGGCCGCCCCCGAAGAGGTTGGGCTGCAGCACCAGGCACCGCTCGTCGGTCGCGACTGCCTCGGCCTGTTCGAGCTCGGCGGGGTTCCAGGCATCGACCTGCTGCCAGGTGCGGTCGATCAGCTCGTTCGGCCCATGGTCGGCGTACTCGTCCAGCAGCCCGGCCACGAACGCGTCCAGATCGGACAGCCGGCCCGCGGGCAGCCGGCGGGCAGCCTTGGTGATCGCAACGGTCTGCGACCACGAGAGCCGACCGTCAGCCAGCTCGGCCGTCACTGTCGGCAGCCGCCGCAGCGTTTCCGCGGTGGAAAGCACCGTCCGCGCCTCGCGAGCGGTCATGCGGCCGACCTGTTGCAGCCACACGCGGGGGGACAGGCCCTCGAAGATCGTGGCAGGATCCCGAGTCGAGGTCAGCAGTCGCACCATCCGGCCAGCCTGCCGATCCCGGGCAGCGGCCACCTCGGCGAGCTGGCCCCGAAGGTCCCCAGCCGATGGGGGCGGGGTGTCCGGCAACGGCGGCCGGGGTGGGGTCGGTGCGGGGCTCGAGTTCATGGTACGAACATACGTTCGATATCCGGCCTTGTCAAGCATTTCGATCTATTTGAGAAAATTTGTGGATAGCCAAGGTGTTTCCACAGCGTGTGGATAATTTTGTGGATACGGCGGCCATCCCTGGAGGACGTGGAGCGGGTCCGGCAGGCGGCGCGGCCACCGCGCAGGGCTCCCGTGGCGACCTCCCACGTTGCACAGCAGCCTCAAGCGGCACAGGTAGGGCGCCGATGATGTGGTGGAGGACTGCTCGCCCGACGGCCGGAGGTGAGTGGTCGACACTGCCACGAAGGACCGTCGGATGAAGCAGCTGGGGACCGTGCTGGTCGATTCCGGGCTGATCACGACTGAACAGCTGTCGGAGGCCCAGGAGGAGCAGGCCTCGTCGGGCCGCTCGCTCGGCAAGGTGCTGATCGCCCGCGGGTACGTGGCGGAGCGCGACCTCGTCCAGGCGCTGGCCACCCAGATCGGCATGCCCTTCGTCGACCTCAACGAGGTCACGATCGACGGGCGTGCGGCCACGGCGGTCAGCGACACGCTGACGAAGCGCCACACGGTGCTGCCGATCGGCTTCGAGGACGGCAAGCTCGTCGTGGCGATGGCGGACCCGGCCAACGTGTTCGCCCTCGACGACGTCCGCACCGTCACCGGGATGGACGTCAAGCCCGTCGTGGCGACCCGCGAGGACATCCTCGACGGCATC
>CAZDIF010000194.1:0-5309 GCA_964505365.1 uncultured Actinomycetota bacterium | reverse complement strand
GACGTGGCGGTAGGCCCCGTCACGCCAGGTGTAGGTGTCCGACGACCAGGCGCTGCGCGGCAGTGGCGAGTCGTCGCAGGTCGCCACGATCTCGTCGACGCCGTCACCGTCCTCGTCACGCCACTCCACGCCGATGACCCCGTACGTGTTGCTGCCGTCGTGGCAACCCCCGTCGGCGGGGAGGTCGACCACGTCCGACGGGCCGCGGACCTGCCAGACGGTCGACGACTCCGCCCCGCCCGATGCGGACTGGAACGTCACGACCTCGACGAGCCCGTCCGCGTTGACGTCGGCCGGGCGGACGCGGTCCACCTGCTCGGCGGTGCCGCCCTGCCCGGTGAACCCGATCTCGTAGGCGGTGCCGGACCACCAGGCGATCTCGACGAGGGTGCGACCGTCGCGCACGCCGTGGAAGAGGAGCTCCTGTCGGTCGTCGCCGTCGAGGTCGACGGCGACATGGTCGAGCGGAACCGCGCTCGCCTCCTGGTGCTCGGCGACGAAGCGGGCGCGGTCGGTGTCGGTCGGCTCACGCGGGCCGGCCGTCGTCGGAGTGGACGTCGGCGTGGGGGACGGCGTCGGCGTGGGCGAGGCGGTCGGCGTGGGCGAGGCGGTCGGCGTCGGCGAGGCCTCGCCCTCCAGCGGCTCGGCCTGCAGCTCGAGCGTGGGGACCCGGGTGCACGCCGCGGCCGCGAGGACGAGCCCCGCCACCACGACGCGTCCGGCCCGCATCATGCCGAGGCGGTCGTGCCGTCGAAGAAGATGTGGCCGTCCCGCGCCAGCTGGTCCAGCGCGGCGCGCGTGGACGCCTCGGCCGCCGGCCACAGCGACGGGTCCACGTCCGCGTAGACCTGCTCGACGATCCCACGCGGCGTCGCCGGGCCGTCGGCGAGCACCGCCAGCACCTGTCGCTGGCGGAACGCCCGGTGGTCGAGGTAGTAGCGCACGACCGCCGCGGTGTCCTCGGTCAGCTCCGGGCCGTGCCCCGGGTACATGACGTCGGGACCCAGGTCCAGCACCCGCCGGAGGCTCTGCAGGTAGGCCGCGAGATCGCCGTCCGGGTGGGCGACCACCGACGTGCCCCGTCCGAGGACGTGGTCGCCCGTCAGCAGGGCGCCGGTGCCGAGGCGGAAGGCGAGGTGGTCGGCGCTGTGCCCCGGCGTGGCGACGGCCTCCACGGACAGGCCGGGCAGGTCGACGTGGCCGCCGTCGGCGAGCACGTGCCCGTCGGGGCCGGCCACGTCGGGCGTCGGGGCGTGCAGCGTCGCACCGAAGTGCCCGGCCCACGACCGGGCGGCGGCCGCGTGGTCCACGTGGTGGTGGGTGACCAGCACGCTGGTCGGCCAGGCGTCCAGGTCGCGCAGGACCTCCTCCACCCGGGCGAGGTGGTCGGGATCCTCGGGACCGGGGTCGACGAGTGCCGCCACCCCGGCACCCGGCGGGTGCACCACGTAGGTGTTGGTCCCGTCCAGCGTCATCGGCGACGGGTTGGGCGCCAGCACCCGCGTCACGACGTCGTCGAGTGGCGCCACGGGCGGCATCCCCCCGAAGGGAGGCAGGTCCCAGTCGGCCCGCGGGTCCGCCGGAGCGTCGGTGGGCAGGTCGGCCATCGGCGTCCTCGGGTGAGGTCCGGCGCGATCCTAACGGGCGACGCGGCGTCGGCCGGCCTCGCGGCGGCGCACGACGAGCAGGACACCGACGACCGCGATCCCCGCGGCGGCCATCGCCACGTCCAGCCACGGCAGCCCGCCTCCTGCCTCCTCACCCGCCCGTCGGGCCACCCAGCGCACCTCGCCGACGATCGTCGTCGTGCGGCCGTCGACCTCGACGGGGACGGCCCAGGTCGACAGGACCGTGCCGTCCGGGGGCGGGTCCTCGGGGACGGCCGCGCTGGCACGCGGCTCGATCCACCCGAGCCGCTGCGCGTCGCCGACCGCCTGCCACGTGGGCTCGGCCGCGGCGTCGACGCGGGTCGGGTCCGCCTGTCCCCCGACGCGGTGCCAGGTCGGCGACGCCGTGTTGGCCTGCACCCCACCGTCGTGGAACCAGAGGAACGGCTCGCCCGCCTCGCCGCGCACGAGCGCCTCGTGGCCGTCGTCCACCTCCAGCAGCAGCCCCGGGACGGCACCCGGCAGCAGGGTGGCACGCACGCCGGCCGCGATCTCGCGGTCGCTCGTCAGCCGGGCCACGACCGAGCCGGCCGGCGGCCCGGCCACGGTCTCGCCACGCACGGTGACCGCGCGCCCGCCCACCCGGAGGGGGATCTCCCACTGCTCGAGGACCACCTCGGACGGCGCGCCGGACGGCGCGGCCAGCTGCTCGCCGTGCATGCGGTGGTCGTACCAGCCCCAGCTGGTGCCGGACGACAGGGAGATCCACCGCGGCTCGTCGCCCTCCGGTGCGGGGCCGTCCTCGGCCAGCCCGAAGGGGCGGTCGCTGGCCCGCCACGCGATCGAGGCGACGTCACCCTCGACGCCGTCCGGGCCGATGCGCAGGAACGGCTCGCCGGCGTCGTCGAGCACCTCGACGACGTCGCTGGTCTCGTTGGCGAGGACCAGTTGCCCCGCGAGGCCGCGCACGACCTGCACGACCAGCCCGTCGAGCTCGGGCGAGACCTCGACGAGGCGGTACCGCACACCCGCCCCGCTGTCGTGCGCGGCGGCCACGGACGGCAGCAGGACCAGCACCAGGGCCGACAGGCACGCGACGACGGCGCCCGCCACGAGGGCGGGCGCCGTTCGGACGTGGGCACCGGCGATCATGCCTGCCATCGTCGCCGGGCAGCCTGCACGTGGGCAACTGCGCCGGCCAGGACACCGAGGGAGGCGAGCGCGACCAGGCCCGCGCGGCCCCCGTCGTCGTGTGGCGCCGCGGCCGTGCGGGCGTACAGGGTCGCGGCCCGGGTGACGGCCGCGTCGTCCGCGGCGGCCTCCGGCTCGGTGGCGGTGTCCTCGTCCCCGTCGCCGGGGTCGTACGGGTCGGTGTTGTCGGTCGGCGGGACGTCCTCGCCCTCCGGCAGCACCTCGCCGCGCGGCGGCACGGCGGTCAGCCCCTCGTCGCTGGAGCGGGGCCGCTCGCCGACGTCGTCGGCCGTGCGCGACTCGCCGTCGACGACCTCCGGGCCGGGGATCGTCAGCTGGACCGACTCGCTGGGCACGGGGCCGTGCTCGCTGGCCCGGTTGACGAACAGCATGTACGGGCCGGGCGGCAGGACCGCGGCGTCGGTGGGCAGCGCGACGGTGACGCTCTTGTCGTCGGTGTCGACGACCGGCAGCTCCACGTTGCGCTGGTCCGCGTCGACCAGGTGCGTGTACGACGGGTTGCGAACCGCCACCACCGAGTCGACCTCGCTGGACCGGATGTCCAGCGCGAGCGTGAGCTCCTCGCCGAGCCGGACGTTGCTCGCGTCGAGCCGTTCGGCGTTGACGACCTCGGGCCGCTCGACGCCGTAGTGCAGGTACGGCGGCTCGAAGATCTCGAAGCTCGGGTCCCGCCCGTCGGGCGAGAACCCGCCGGGGTAGGTGTAGTTGCTGGTGTAGCCGGTCGAGATCATGTCGTGGCCGCCGAGCAGCACCCGCCCGTCGGGCAGCAGCGCGGCAGTGTTGTGGTAGACGCGCGCCCGGTTCTGGGTCGCGACGGTGCGCCACGTCTCGGTCTCGGGGTCGAACAGCTCGGCCTCGCGCACGGGGAAGCCCGAACCGGGATTGACCACCTCGTCGGCGGTGGACCCGTTGACCGCGAGCACCTCGCCGGTCGGCAGCAGCACCCCGGACGAGTACCAGCGGCCGGTGTCGAGGGACCCGGTCCAGCGGGTCGACAGGTCCCGACCGGACGGCTCCGCCGCGGTGTCGATCGTGTCGATGCGGGAGAACGGCACCGGGACGTAGGTGCCGGGGGTGGTGCCGACGATCCCGCCGGCGGTCAGGAACTCGGCCGTCGTGTACTCGCCGTCGTCACCGGGCTGCAGCGGCAGCATGACCGAGAAGGTCGAGCCGCGGAAGCCGGCCCCGAGCACGGACCCGAGGCCCTCGAGGCCCTGGGCCGACAGGATCCCGAGGGTCTCCCGCATTGCCGGCCCGAGATCCTGCTGCTGGAGACCCGCGGCGAGCGCCTCGCCCGCCGACTGGCCGCGTGCCACCATCTCCTGGAAGGTCGCGGCGACGTCGGGCGGCAGGATCTCCTGGGCGCGGTCGGGCGCCTCCTCCAGCGACGTGAGCTCCTCCAGCCCCGGCACGCCGAGGTCGGTCCAGGTGCTGGTCGCCGGGTCGAACGCCGCCGCGATGTTCCACAGCGCCTCGTCGTAGGCCTGCCCGGACGGGTTGAACACCTGCCCGCCGGCGTTGTAGTAGGCGGACCCGTCCGGCAGCAGGTGCATGCGCGGGTACAGCGGGAGGGAGCGGTCGCCCGATGCCCCCGTGTACGTCCACGTTCCGGCCTCGGGGTCGAACACCTCGGACTGCACGACGTTGCGCCCGGAGTCGGCCGGGTGGTCGGGGTAGACGGGCTTGATCAGCTTCTCGACGCCGGAGACGACGAACTGGCGACCGTCCGCCAGCGTCGTGAGCGTCGGGTACCAGCGGCCGAACTCCATGGGCTCGAACTCGCCCCAGGTGTTGGTCTCGGGGTCGTACACGCGGGTGTTGCGCAGGCCCTCGAGCTCGGCCACGCCGACGGGCAGCGCATCGTTGCCGGGCTCGTTGTAGTAGGAGGTCCCGCCGACCGTCACCACCCGCCCGTCGGGCAGGTGGTTGAGGTCGGCACAGAACAGCGACCCGTCGTTGTAGGTCTCGGTGGAGTTCAGGGCGTCGCCCGGCACGAGGTGGTTGTTGTCGTTGCCGTCACGGTTGACCCCGGAGTCGACCGCGTCGGTCGGCTGCCACGTCGGGTCGCCGCCGTTGAGGTCGAGGAAGCGGGCCTGGGCGTTGATGGACACGTTGCCGAACTCGGCGACGATCGAGCCGCGAACGTTCTCGGTCCCCTCGAGGGCGTTGAAGTAGACGAGGTGGTCCGGGTCCTGCGGCAGCATCGCCAGCGAGCCCGCCGCCGGCTTGCAGTCGAGCGTCCCGTTGTCCGCCTCGACGCACACCTCGCCGGTCTCCTGGCCGCCGACGGTGGGTTCGGCGAACGGTTGCAGGAACCGCCCGTCGCGGGCGGCGCCCCCGTCCTGGGCTCCCACGGGGACGATCGCCCCCAGCGTCAACAGCACCGCGGCCCCGGTGCCGGCCAGCACACGCATGCGTGTCCGCATGATCCCTCTCCCTCGCTCGATGGCACGCCGCCCCCCTCAGGGCGGCGCGTCGGGCCCCAGTCTG
>CAZDIF010000193.1:1183-5316 GCA_964505365.1 uncultured Actinomycetota bacterium | reverse complement strand
CCCCCTGGAAGTAGCGGTCGGCGGACCCGGCGCGCATGGCGTCCAGCGAGCCCATCCCCCGGTACTCCTTGTAGCGACGCCCGCCGACGGTGACGAGGTCGCCCGGCGACTCGTCGGTGCCCGCCAGGAGGTTGCCCACCATGACGGCGGTGGCGCCGGCGGCGAGAGCCTTGACGGCGTCGCCGGAGAACTTGATGCCGCCGTCGGCGATCGTCGCGACGCCGAGGTCGTTGGCGGCGCCCGCGGCGTCCATGACCGCGGTCAGCTGCGGCATGCCGACACCGGTGACGATGCGGGTCGTGCAGATGGACCCCGGCCCGACCCCGATCTTGATGACGTCGGCGCCGTGGTCGACGGCCGCCCGGGTCGCGTCGGCGGTGGCGACGTTGCCGACCATCAGCACGACGTCCGGGTGGCGGTCCTTGAGCTTGGCGGCAAACTCGAGGATGGTCGCGGAGTGGCCGTGGGCGGAGTCGACGGCCAGCAGGTCCACGCCCGCCTCCACCAGGGCGTCGGCCCGTTCCTCGCCGTCGGGGCTGTTGCCGATCGCCGCAGCGGCCAGCAGCCGGCCGCGGGCGTCCTTGGCGGCGTTCGGAAACTTGACGACCTTCTCGACGTCCTTGAACGTGAACAGGCCGTGCAGCACGCCGTCGTCGTCGATGATCGGCAGCTTCTCGACCCGGTGCTCCTGCATCTGGTCGCGGGCCTGCTCGAGCGTGGTGCCCGGGCCCGCCGTGACGAGGTCGGTCCCGGTCATGTACTCGCGGACCGGGGCGGTCGGGTCGGCGTTCAGCCGCAGGTCACGGTTGGTGACGATCCCGACGAGGCGGCCGCCCCCGTCGACGACCGGGAACCCGGACACGTGGTAGCGCGCCATCAGCTCGAAGGCGCGGGACACACCGTCGTCGGGGCCCATCGTGATCGGGTCGGAGATGAACCCGGACTCGGAGCGCTTGACCGCCTCGACCATGGCCGCCTGGGCGGTGATGGGGGCGTTCTTGTGGATGACACCGAGGCCACCCTCGCGGGCCAGGCCGATGGCCATGCCCGATTCGGTGACCTTGTCCATCGCCGCGGACAGCACGGGCAGCGACAGGCGGATGCGGTCGTGGAGCGCCGCCGAGACGTCGACGTCGCGCGGCAGGACCGCCGACGCCTGCGGGACGAGCAGCACGTCGTCGTACGACAGTGCCTCGCGGATCTCGGGACGCGGGGAGGAGGGCACGGGCCGCCTTTCTCGTACCTGGGCCGGTACCCGTTGGAGCGTACGCCACCGGTGACGTCCCGGTCACGTACGCCCACCCGAGGGAGCGGACCGTGCGCGCCGCCTCAGCCCTCCACCGCGCCGATCTCCTTCAGTGCGGCGAGGTAGGCCTCCTGGTCCCGCGCGTCGGGAAGGCCGTTGTGGACCGAGTAGCGGATGACGCCGTCCCGGTCGATGATGAAGGTCCCGCGCTCGGCGGCGCCGACGTGCTCGTTGAACACCCCGTAGGTCTGGGCGACCTCGCCGTGGGGCCAGAAGTCGGCGAGGATCGGGAAGTCGAAGCCCTGCTGCTCGGCCCAGACGCGGTGGGCGAACGGCGAGTCGATCGACACGGCGATCGTCTGCACGTCGTCGTTCTGGAACTGCTCGATCTGGTCACGGATCGAGCAGAGCTCGCCCTCGCACACGCCGGTGAACGTGAACGGGTAGAACACGAGCACGACGGCCTTCTTGCCGCGGTAGTCGGACAGGCGGACGGGCTGGCCCGTCTGGTCCTTCAGTTCGAAGTCGGGCGCCTCGGCGCCGGGTTCCAGGGCGGACATGGGATCTCCTCGGTGTTGGGTCAGTTCGAGACGGGGTCGGGCCCGGGCTGGCGGTAGCGGCCCAGGCGGGCCTCCAGCACCCGGTGCAGGGTCGGCAGGTCCGCCCCCATGGGCAGCAGGATCCCGACCGGTTGCGGGTTCTGCTGCGCCACCTCCCCCGGGTCCCACGCGTGCACCTCCAGGACGGGTTCGCCGACGACGCGGACGACCCGGGCGAGGTGCACGCGCTCCCAGGGGATCCGGTCGTGCTGCCACGGCAGGGACACCTCGATGCCGCCGTCGTCGAGGATGACGGCGAACCGGGCGGGGGCGGCCAGCTGGATCGCCACGTACGAGGTGACGACGAGGCACAGCGCGACGAACAGCCACGCGATGAGGTTCGAGCGCACGTCCAGGGCGACCCAGAGCGCCAGCACGGTGGCGACGACGCCGACGACGGTCCACGGCCCGGTGACCGTGGGCGACGGGTGCAAGGTCGCGGAATCGGTCACGGCGGTGGCGGATCCTGGCAGGCGCGGGGCGGATGCGCGCCAGCGTAGTGCGCGTCAGCCGGCGGCAGCCTCGGGGTCCTCGACGTGCAGGGACAGCACCGCGCCCTCGTCGCGCTCGAGGGAGGCCGACCGCAGGTCGTCGATGCGGTCGAGGTGGCGTTCCAGCTGGCGACGGCGGACGCCGTTGGTCTCGTCGAAGGCCCGACGGGTGGATTCGAGCCGGCTGCCGACCTTCTCGAGGTGGTCGGTGAACCGCGCCCACTGATCGCTGAAGCCGGCGAGCGTGTCGAGGATCTCGGCGGAGCGCTGCTCGGTGAGGTGGTCGTCCACGGACTGGCGGATGACGGCCAGCACGGCGAACAGGGTCAGCGGCGAGCACAGCACGACCTTGTGCTTCAGCGCCACGTCGAGCAGTCCAGGGTCGGACTGGTGGACGAACCCGTACAGGTGCTCGTTGGGCAGGAACAGCAGCACCTGGTCGAGCGTCCCGTTGGCGGGGTCGACGTAGTCCCGCTTGCTGATCTCGGTGATCCGGTTGCGCACGTCCCGGAGGAAGGCGGTCTTGGCGGCCTCGCGTTCGCCGTCGGTGGTCGCCTCGAGGTGGCGGACGTAGTTGTCCAGCGGGAACTTCACGTCCATGTGCACGCAGCGGCCCGCCGGCAGCGGGAAGGTGAAGTCCGGACGCCCGGCCTCCGACCGGCGCTGGGTGAGGTAGTTGACGCCGTGGACGAAGCCGGCGGTGCGCAGCACGTCCTCGGCCATGCGTTCGCCCCACTGGCCACGGGACTGTGGGGATGCCAGGGCCTGCCGCAGCGCGTCGGTGGTCTGCGACAGCTCGGCGGTGACCTTGCCGGTGGCCTCCAGGCGGGCGGAGACGTCGGCCAGCCCGGCGGCGCGCTGCTGGTCGAGCTCGGACACCAGGCTGCGGACGCGTTCCAGCTGGGCTCCCATCTCCTGCAGGCGGGACCCGACCGCGTCGTTGCGGGCGTCGAGCTGCTCGGCGCCGGCACGGGCCTGGGTCCCCAGCTGCTCCGACGCCAGGGTCACCACCGAGCGCACGGCTTCGTGGAGGGACTGCTCGCGCTGGTCCTCGAACGCCCGTCGCTGCGCCTGGAGCTCGGTCCGCAGCTCGTCGACGAGCGACGCGTCGTCGGCGCGGCGCCGGCCAGCGACGACCACGGCCACGGCGGCGCCGAGTCCGGCGGCGAGCAGGGCGAGCAGCAGCATCTCCACGTGCGGGGTCCTCGTCTTGCATGGGCGGCGATGTCAGGATGGACCGTACGAGGTGGGTGTGACAGGACCGAGGACCTGCCGCAGGGCCCCGAACCGCACCGGATCACCGGTCGAAGAGCGTGGGCTGGTCCGACGTGCCTCCGTCGTAGAGCAGCCGAGCCCCGACCACGCGGGCCCCGTCGGTCATCCGATGCGGTTGCTCCCGACCATCGTGCATGAGGTGCCGGACGGGGACATCGTGCAAGGCGAGGGCGGCATCGGCGATGAAGCGCCGGTGGCACCGCCACCACACCGACTCCGCACACATCACGGCGACGGTCCGCTGCCCCGTCTGTGTGAGGACGTCGCGCAGTGCCGCCCGCCAGTCGTCCGAGGCCATGTGGTCGGCGTAGGCGCGGAACTGCTCGTTGCGCACCGCCGTGTGGGGACTGTCGGGCCGTGGTGTCCGTCGGCCACCGAGCCGCTCCTCCCACCAGTACTCGATGCCGTGCTCCGGCAGCCACACCTGCAGCGCCCCGCGGTTGACGTGGGGATGTCGCCGGCTCGCGGGGTACCGGCGCACGTCGACGAGGAGTTCGATCCCGGCCGTGTCGAACAGCGTCG
>CAZDIF010000193.1:0-1083 GCA_964505365.1 uncultured Actinomycetota bacterium | reverse complement strand
CCCGGCCGCAGCCGTGATGGCGAACTCGAGGTCGGCGAACCCACCACCCTTGCCCAGGCGGGCCCCGTCCTCGTCGACGGCGACACACCCCTGGACGACGAGGTCGACGGGGTCGAGGTCCCGCACCGACGTCGGGATCCCGTGACGGCCGGCCCCCTTGATCGAGGATGCCTGGCGTGGCGACGCGCCCAGGTGATCCGGGTCCAGGACCAGGAACGGCGGGTCGTCGGCGAGCCGCGGGACCGCCATCACCACCACCTTGCCGTCCTCGAGGGCACGCTGCCGGACCGGCCACTGGGGACTGTCCGGGTTGCACTTGACGACCCGAGCCGACTCCCACGCACTCGACTGCCGCAGGCGGTCGGCCGCCTCCTCGGCGCCGGTGAAGTTCGGGATCCGGTTGCGGGCACCCGGAAATCGAGCCGCGCCCGCGTCCTCGAGGGCGGCCCACACCTCCTCGCGCAGGTCGGCCTTGGCCTGCAGGACAGCAGGGTCCCCACCGGCGTCGTGGTCGTGGGGCCGAGGCGGGGCCATCACTCACCCTCGGGAACCGGCAGCGGATCGGACCACGCCACCGTACGAGCCTCGACGTCGTCGTGGTCGGGCGGCGGGGTGACCGGGAGGCGTCCGGGTACCGACCAGTAGGCTCGGCGGCACCCCTGCCCACCATCCCGTCGGATGTGCGGCTCGGTTGACCATGGTGAACCCGGCCGCACACTCGACGTGGGTGGGTGGCCGCCCCGGATCGAGGTCGAGGATGCCGTTCGACGCCCTCTCCCCCGCCCAGCGCGCCGACGCCCTCGCGCGCATGAAGTCCGAGGTGTTCGACATCGTCGTGGTCGGTGGCGGGGTGACCGGCTGCGGCATCGCGCTGGACGCCGCGACCCGCGGCCTGTCGGTGGCGCTGGTCGAGCAGCGCGACCTCGCCGCCGGGACCTCGTCGCGGTCAAGCAAGCTGATCCACGGCGGCCTCCGCTACCTCGAGCAGCTCAGCGTGGACCTCGTCCGCGAGGCCCTGGAGGAGCGCTCGCTGCTCCTGGGCGATCTTGCCCCGCACCTGGTCAAGCCGGTGTCGTTCCTGTA
>CAZDIF010000192.1:0-5377 GCA_964505365.1 uncultured Actinomycetota bacterium | reverse complement strand
CCACCGCCATCGACGGCGCCGTGACGACGAGGGGCGACAGGTCCGCATCACGGTTGACGAGCCGACCGAGCAGCGAGGCGCCAGCGTTCGAGGCCAACCCGACCAGCCCGACGGCAAGCCCGACCATCGAGGTGACCGCGACATCCGGGCCGAGGTACAGGGCAGCGCCCGCAGCGGCCGCCGCCATGCCCACCCACTGGCGAAGGACCGCGCCCTCACGGGCGACCTTCACGGCCGCGATGGTCACCAGCGCGGGCGTGAAGGACAGCAGCAGGCTCAGCGTGGCAGCGGGGAGCAGCGCCAGTCCGACGAACTGCGCCCCCTGGGTCAGCGCGTACATCACCACACCCAGCGACACCAGCCGCCACCGCACCGCGGTGGTGGTGGCCGCCAGCTCGGCACGGCGGACCGGGGACGACACGAGCATGGCGCCCAGCACTGCGGCTGCCAGCGTGTAGCGCAGCCCGGCAAAAGTCAGGGGCGGCAAGCGATCGGACAGCCCGATCTTGATCAGGACCCACGACGTGGACCACAGGAAGGTGACCAGGAGGGCCTGCAGGACAGGGGACGAGGCGCGCAGGCGCGCGCGGACGGTGGACATGTGCAACCTCGGGGAGCTCGCGGGCACGGCGGACCGTGCCGACGTCTCCCCTCGAGGCTTCTGTCCATTCAGGTGCGAGCCGGGTCACTCCCCGGCCTTCCGTGGCGCTCGAACCAGACCCGCTCGCGGCGGCGGAACCCTAGCCACCCTTCAGTCAGCAACCCGACCGTACGAGCCCTACCACCCCTGCACAAGGATCGACAGCGAGGTCCAGGACCTTCGCACGAGGCCCACGGTCGGATTTCAGTCGAGCGCGCCTTCCGGGGTGCCAGACATGGTCTGGCTGTAGCCCTGGGCCTGTGATGCGGTGCGTCCCAGCGAGATCATCAGGTGCACTGCCGGTACGAACCCGAGGGCGACGACCGGGATCGCCCACGGTCCCTCGTAGTAGACGTCGCCTCCCGTCGCTGCCATCGCGACCAGGCCGAGGAACAGGAGCCCGCCCCAGATCGACACCGCCAGCCGCAGGCTCGTGGACCAGCTCGAGGCCGCCCTCTCGAGGGCCAGGTGACGACACGCATCTCGAAAGGCCAGCACCCCGAACACGGTCGTGGCGATTGAAGCCATCGGGGTGATCCAGAACAGCGGACCGGGGATCGCGACCACCTGCATCCACACGGCAAACAGGAGGCACACAACCCCTGCCACGAGGGCGAGCGGCGTCCATCGAGCTGCGACGTCCGTCGGGTGCAACCTCCACAGGCCGGCCACCACGAGCCCGACACCGACCGCGTCGTTGATGAGGTCGAACCCATTGATCTGGAAATCCAAGACGATGACCAGCGAACCGGCGAACACCAGCTTCGCCGAACGCTCCAGCGCCCTTGCGACGTCCACTCCCTCGCCCTCCCGGGCCAACCGTAGTCGCCCGGGCTGGTGTCATGTCGCGTGACCGCTTCAACGAGCCATCGTCGTCCCTGAGTTGTCGACCGTGACTCAGCCCACAAGCGCCGGCTCGTGCTCTCGGAGGTCCTCGGTGCCTTCCACGTTCACGTGGGGCACCCAACGGTCGAGCCACGGGGGCAGCCACCAGTTGGCGCGCCCCATCAGGGCCATGGTCGCGGGCACGACCACCATCCGGACGAGGGTCGCGTCGAGCACGATCGCCGTGGAGAGCCCCAGGCCCATCATCTTGACGAGCGGCGACGGGTTGGCGACGAAGCTGAGGAAGACCACGGTCATGATCAGTGCGGCGGACGTGATCACACGACCGGTGGCCGCCATGCCGCGCGCGACCGACTCGGCGTTGTCCCCCGTCGCGTCGTACTCCTCGCGGATGCGCGACAGCAGGAACACCTCGTAGTCCATCGACAGGCCGAACAGGATCGCGAAGAAGATCGTGGGCATGGGTGACGCGATGAGGTAGGTGCCCTCGAGGTTGAACAGGCCCGCGAACCACCCCCACTGGAAGACGGCGACCACGATGCCGTACGCCCCGCCGATCGACAGCAGGTTCATCACGGCCGCCTTCAGCGGCACCACGACGGACCGGAACACCAGCATCAGCAGCAGGAACGACGCGGCCAGGATGGCGGCGATGAAGACGGGCAGGGTGTCGGCGAGCTGGGCGGTGAGGTCGTCGGTCATGGCCGTCAGGCCCGACACGGCGACGTTGGCGGGGACGAGCTCACGGACCCGCTCGAGCGTCGCGGACGTCTCCGGGTCGGCCGGGGCGGTGGTCGGGATGGTGGGCAGCACGACCGTGTCCCCGCCCGGCGACGTCCGCGGCTCACCGACGGCGGCGATGCCCGGGTCGGCAGCGACACGCGCTGCCAGCGCGGGGACGGTCCCGGCCTCGACGCCGGGCTCGCGAAGGTCGGCGACCAGCAGGAGGGGGGCGTTGAAGCCCGGGCCGAAGCCCTCGGCCAGGAGGTCGTAGGCCCGGCGGTGCGTGGTGGTGGTCGAGTCGTCGCCAGCGTCCGGGAACCCGGTCTCCATCCGCAGCGCGGGGGCGGCCAGCGCCAGCAGCACCGTCGACGCGACGATCAGGTACGGCCAGGGCCGCCCCGACACGCGGTGGGCGAACCGCCACCACCGCGTGTCCTCGATCCGTGTGGCGGGGCGTCGCCGCCCCACCAGGCGTCCCGCGTCGATGCGGTCGCCGAGCAGCGTGAGCAGCGCGGGCAGCAGCGTCAGGGCGGTCGCCACGGCGAACAGCACCACCAGCGACGTGCTCAGCCCGATGGAGGCGAGGAAGCCCAGGCCGGTCAGCACCAGTGCAGCCATCGCCACGACCACGGTGCCGCCCGCGAACAGGACGGCCGAGCCGGACGACCCAATGGCTGCCGACAGCGCTGAGGCGTTGTCCTGGCCCGCCGCGCGCCCCTCGCGGTAGCGCGCCACGATGAACAGGGCGTAGTCGATCCCGACGCCGAGCCCGATCATCGCCCCGATGGTCGGTGCGGCCGAGGACACGTCCATCGCGTTGGCCAGCACCGTGATGCCACCGAGACCGACGGCGACGGCCACGAGCGCGAGGGAGATCGGGACCAGGGCGGCCACCACGGTCCCGAACGCGACGACCAGGATCACCAGTGCGGCGAGCACGCCGATCGCCTCGGCCCCCGAGGTCTCCGTCTCGGCGTTGATGAAGACGGCATCGCCGCCCAGCTCGGCGAGGAGGCCACCGCTGCGGGCGGGCTCCAACGCCTCGGCCAGGGCGGCGAGGGGTTCGGGGCCAAGCTCTGTCGACGGCAGGTCGAAGGTGATGGTGGCGAAGCCGATGCGGCCGTCGCCGGACACCGTGCCGACGTCGAACGGATCCTCCACGGCAGCCACATGCGGCACTGTGCTGATCCGTCCGAGCGCGGCATCGATGGCGGGGCGGTGATCCTCGATCCCCGTTCCCCCAGGTGCAGCGAACACCGCCATCGCGCTGCCGCCGGCCGCTTCGGGGAAGCGTTCCTCCAGCAGGGCCATCGCCGTCTCGCTCTGGGTGCCGGGGGCGGCGAAGTCGTCGGCGAACGCGCCGCCGATCGTGCTGGCCATCGCCACGACGACGGCGACCACGATCGCCCAGGCCCCGATCGTGACCCATGGTCGGCGGGCACTGGCGTCGCCGATGCGGCGGACGGTGCGATGCATGAGGTGCTCCTTGGCTGGTTCGGCTGGACGACGGGTGCGCCATCAGCGGCGCCGTTCCCCACGGTGCGCGCCCGAGCCGGCCCCGTCGCCCGCCCGTGGACGGGTTCGCCCTCCGCCTCGAGACGAGTGATCCGCGGCCGCGGGCGGGTCGACACCCCCCGGATGGCGGACCGCCACCTCCACCTCCAGACGGATGACCGCGCCGGCCGAGGTGGCCTACCGTTGGCCGATGTCCGCAGGCCATCCGCCGCGGACCCCGAACGGACCGGGAGCGATGGTGGACGACACGGCACGGTCCTCTCCGACGTCGCCCGAGCACCCCCAACGCCGTTTCCGGGGCCCGTTCACCCGGTGGCCCCGCGCCGCGGATGCCGTCCTCGCCGTCGCGATCTTCGCTGCGGCGGTGACCCTGGTGGACGGGCCCGGCGACACGATGGTCGTCCGCCCCATCGGTGAGGTCCCGATCCCTGCCCTGCTGGTCTTCGCCGTGGCCAGTGCCGCGCTGTACTGGCGCCGGCGCGCGCCGCTGGCAGTGCTGGGGATCGCCGTGCTGTCCTGGGCCGTGACGCTCGGGAGCGGCTTCGCGGACCTGGGCGGGGTGGCGATCGTCGCCCTGTACAGCACGGGCCGGTACGCGACGCGGGACGTGCTGGGCGAGGTGGGCGCGCTCGCCGCCGTCGCGGTCATCATCGTCGACGGCCTGACCGACCCGGCCCCGTTCGGCGAGGCCATCTTCGGTGCCTTCGTCCTCTTCGGCGCCTGGTACGTGGGACGCCGTGTCCGACTGCGCCACGAGCGTGCCGACCAGGTACGGCGGCAACGGGCGGCCGAGGCCCGTCGGATCGTGGTCGAGGAGCGCGCCCGCATCGCCCGCGAGCTGCACGACGTGGTGGCCCACCGGGTGAGCCTGATGACCGTGCAGGCCGGCGCCGCCAAGGCCGTCGCCGCGGACGACCTCGACGCGGCACTGCAGGCGATGGGCGCGGTGGAGGAGGCGGGGCGGCAGGCGTTGGACGAGCTGCGCCACCTGCTCGGGGTGCTGCGGCCGGACGTCGACCGCGACGAGCTGGGTCCCCAGCCCGGCCTGGCGGACCTGCCTCGGCTCGTGGAGCAGATCAGGGACGCGGGCCTGAACGCGACCCTCACGATGGACGGCATCCGGGGCGCGCTCCCGGCCGCGGTCGAGCTGTCGGCGTACCGCATCGTCCAGGAGGCCCTGACGAACGTGCTCAAGCACGGTGGGCCCGGGGCACGGGCGGAGGTGGTCCTGGGCCGCGACGGAGAAGGGGTCACGATCGAGGTGACCGACGACGGCGGGGGCGGCGCCCCGTCCGCGTTCAGCACGGCGGACCGGCCAACGGCGGGCCACGGCATCGTGGGCATGCGGGAGCGAGCACTACTGTTGGGCGGCCGGCTCGACGCCGGCCCGCGCCGGACCGGGGGATTTCGAGTGCTCGCACACCTGCCGACCGGCGAGGAGCCGGCGTGACCATCCGGGTGGTCGTCGCCGACGACCAGGCGCTGGTGCGCGGCGGCCTGGCCATGGTCCTGCGCATCCACGACGACATCGAGGTCGTGGCCGAAGCGGGCACTGGCCTCGAGGCGATCGAGGCCGCCCGCCTCCACCGCCCGGACGTGATCCTCATGGACATCCGGATGCCACAGATGGACGGCCTCGAAGCCTCCTCCAGG
>CAZDIF010000191.1:0-5388 GCA_964505365.1 uncultured Actinomycetota bacterium | reverse complement strand
CGCTCGAGATGACCTCGCGGGATGCCGGGATCGACCTGTCCCTCGTGATCGACGCCACCACGCTGGGCGGCCAGTCCGGCGGCGGTGACGGCGGGCCCGACGGCGGCGGGAACGGCCAGGGCCAGGACCGGTCCGACCGTGGCCGTGACAACGGCCGCGGCGGCCCGCCGGACACCGCCTGACCATCGACCTCGTCAGAAATCCGCGCCTGCGCGGGTTGCTGACGACGTCGTCTGCCGCGCCCGCCGGTCAGGACTCGGCGAGGTCCTCGATCGGCGGGCAGGCGCACACGAGGTTGCGGTCGCCGTAGGCGTTGTCGATCCGCGACACCGGCGGCCAGTAGCGGTCCTGGCGCAGCTCGTCGACGGGGAAGGCGGCCTCCTCGCGGGTGTAGGGGTGGTCCCACTCCCCCAGCAGGTCGTCGACGGTGAACGGGGACTGCCGTAGCGGGTTGTCGTCGGCCGGCCAGGTGCCGTCGGCGACGCGGTCGATCTCGAAGCGGATCGCCCGCATGGCGTCGACGTAGCGCTGCAGCTCGGCCAGGGACTCGGACTCGGTCGGCTCGATCATCAGCGTGCCGTTGACCGGGAACGACATCGTCGGCGCGTGGAAGCCGAAGTCGATCAGCCGCTTGGACACGTCCTCGTTGGTGACCCCGGTCTGCTTCTCGATCTCGCGGATGTCGATGATGCACTCGTGCGCGACCCGGCCCTTGGCACCCGTGTAGAGCACCGGGTAGCTGTCGGCGAGCTGGGCCGCCAGCCAGTTCGCGTGCAGGATCGCCGCCTCGGTCGCGTGCCGCAGGCCGTCCGGTCCCATCAGGCGGAGGTACGCCCACGAGATCGTCAGGATCCCGGCGCTGCCCCACGGCGCGGCCGACACCGGACCCGGGCCGGTCGAGGGACCGGCGGCCGGGGCCAGCGGGTGGTTGGGCAGGTACGGGGCGAGGTGCGCACGGGCCGCGACCGGGCCGACGCCCGGACCCCCGCCGCCGTGCGGGATGCAGAACGTCTTGTGCAGGTTGAGGTGGGACACGTCGGCGCCGAACCGGCCCGGGCGCGCCAGCCCGACCAGCGCGTTGAGGTTGGCGCCGTCGAGGTAGACCTGCCCGCCGTGGTCGTGGACGAGGGCGCAGATCTCGCCGATCGCCTCCTCGAACACCCCGTGGGTCGACGGGTAGGTGACCATCAGGGCGGACAGCCGGTCGTCGTGCTCGGTCACCTTGGCACGCAGGTCGGACAGGTCGACGTTGCCGTCCTCGTCGCAGGCGACGACCACCACCCGCATGCCGGCCATGACCGCGCTGGCGGCGTTGGTGCCGTGGGCGGAGGACGGGATGAGGCAGACGTCGCGCTGGACGTCGCCGTTGGCACGGTGGTAGGCGGTGATCGCCAGCAGCCCCGCGTACTCGCCCTGCGAGCCCGCGTTCGGCTGCAGCGACACGGCGTCGTAGCCGGTGATGTCGGCCAGCCACCGCTCGAGGTCGTCGATGACCCGGTGCGTCCCGGCGGCGTCCTCCATGGGCGCGAACGGGTGCAGGTCGGCGAATGCCGGCCAGGTGACCGCGGCCATCTCCACCGCGGCGTTCAGCTTCATCGTGCACGAGCCCAGCGGGATCATCGTGCGATCCAGCGCGAGGTCGCGATCCGCCAGCCGCCGCAGCTCGCGCATCATCGCCGTCTCGGACCGGAACCGGTGGAACACCGGGTGGGTGAGGTAGTCGCTGGTGCGCACCAGGTCCGCCGGGATGGCGTCGTCGGCGTCGGTGTCGAGGTCCGCCAGGGCGTCCGACGCGGCGGCGTCCGCCGCCTCCGGGTGCCAGCCGAACACCCCGAGGACGGTCACGAGGTCCTCCGGCATGGTGGTCTCGTCCAGCGCGACGGTGATCGTGCCGTCCTCGTCCGGCCGCAGCAGGTACCCGCACGCCCGGGCGCGGGTGATGACGTCGGCACGGGTGCCCGCCGGACCGCCGTCGGCCAGCCGGATGCGGACGGTGTCGAAGAAGGCGTCGTGGACCACCTCGTGGCCCACGGCCCGGACACCGGCGGCCAGCACGACCGCCGACCGGTGGACCCGCCGGGCGATCCGCGCCAGCCCCGCCGGCCCGTGGTACTGGGCGTACAGGCCGGCGATGACGGCCAGCAACACCTGCGAGGTGCAGATGTTGGAGGTGGCCCGCTCGCGGCGGATGTGCTGCTCGCGGGTCTGCAGCGCCAGCCGGTGGGCCGTCCGCCCCGCCGCGTCCACCGACACGCCGACCAGCCGGCCGGGCAGCGAGCGGCGGTCGGCCTCGCGCACGGCGATGAACGCCGCGTGCGGCCCCCCGTACATCATCGGGACACCGAACCGCTGGGCCGATCCCACGACCACGTCGGCGCCCTGCTCGCCGGGAGGGACCAGCAGCGTGCAGGCCAGCAGGTCGGTGGCCACCACGACGCGCACGTCGCGCTCGTGCAGTCGGGCGATCACGGCGGTGTCGTCGTGCAGGGCACCCGAGGAGGCCGGCTGCTGCAGCAGGACGGCGAAGGTGTCCTCCGGCGGCTGCTCGTGGCGCCAGTCCCCGACGACCATCGCCATGCCCAGGGCCTCGACCCGCAGCCGGACCACCGCCAGCGTCTGCGGGTGCACGTCGGCGTCGACCGCCACCGTGGTCCGGTCGGTGCGCGCCGCCCGGTGGCACAGCGTGACCGCCTCGGCGGCGGCGGTGGCCTCGTCCAGCAGCGACGCGTTGGCGATGTCCATGCCGGTGAGGTCGCCGACCATGGTCTGGAAGTTCAGCAGGACCTCCAGCCGCCCCTGCGAGATCTCCGGCTGGTAGGGGGTGTAGGCGGTGTACCAGGCGGGGTTCTCCAGCACGTTGCGCTGGATCACCGGTGGCGTGACCGTGCCGTGGTAGCCCAGCCCGAGGTAGGCGCGCAGGACGGTGTTGCGGTCGGCCAGGTCGCGCAGCTCGGCCACCACCTGGGCCTCGGACCCCGCCGGCGGGATGGCGTCGAGGGCCTCGTCGCGGATGCCCTCCGGCACCGCCTGGCCCAGCAGCTCGTCCATCGAGGCACACCCGAGGTCGTCGAGCATGCGCCGCTGGTCGTCCTCATCGGTGCCCACGTGGCGGGCGACGAACCCCCCGTCGTCCTGTAGGTCGGTGAGGCGGGGGCGGGTCACGGCGGCCTCCGGGAGACGGATCGACGACGAGGGTGGCTCGGGAGCCAATCGTAGGCCGTGGCCTAGGCTGCGTAGCCGTCCCCGCCCCGTCCGACGAGGCCCCCATGCGCATCGGCGTGCACGTCCGCAACGACGACCCGCTGGCCGCCGCGGCCGAGCGCGGCGCCGACGCGGTGCAGATCTTCCTCACCGAGCCGCAGTCGTGGAAGACACCGCCCGAGCGGGCCGACGCCGGGGCCCTGCGGGACGCCGACATCGCCGTCTACGTCCACGCCCCCTACATCATCAACGTGGCGACCACCGCCAACCGGATCCGCCACCCCAGCCGGCAGAACCTCGAGAAGACCGTCCGCGGCGCCGAGGCCATCGGCGCGGCCGGCGTGATCGTCCACGGCGGGCACGTCACCGACACCGACGACCCCGAGCTCGGCTACACCAACTGGCGCAAGACGCTGGACCGGCTGGAGACCTCGGTGCCGATCCTGATCGAGAACACCGCCGGCGGCGAGAACGCCATGGCCCGCCAGGTCGACCGGATCGCCCGGCTGTGGGAGGTGCTCGACGGCTGCGAGGCGCCGTACGGGCTGTGCCTGGACACCTGCCACCTGCACGCCGCCGGCGAGGACGTCGCCGACGGGGTCGACCGGCTGCTGGCCGAGGTCGGCCGCATCGACCTCGTCCACCTCAACGACTCGAAGGACGAGCGCGGGTCCGGGCGGGACCGCCACGAGAACCTCGGCGCCGGCCAGATCGACCCGGAGGCGCTGGTCGAGGTGGTCCGCCGCGCGGACGCCGACGTGGTGTGCGAGACCCCCGGCGACGTCGACACGCACGCCGCGGACCTCGCCTGGATCCGCGAGCGGGTCGGCTGACCGGATCCCTCAGGCGCCGCCGGCCGCCGCGGCATCGCCCTCGCCGCGCTCCTCGGCGGGGATCGGCTGGGCCGGCTCGGTCGGGAACGCCGACACCTCGCCGCGCAGCTCCTCGACGACCGGGCCCAGCGCGATGGCGAAGACGCCCTGGCCGCGCTGGAGCAGGTCGATCACCTGCGCGTTGTCGTCGACCATGAACACCGACGTGCCGTCGCTGACGAGCGTGACGTCGGCGGGCGAGCGACCACGGGCCCGCAGCTCGTCGATGGCCAGGCGCACGCGCTGCAGGGACACGCCGGTGTCGAGCAGGCGCTTGACGACCCGCAGCTGGACGATGTCGTCGAAGGAGTACAGGCGCTGGGAGCCGCTGCCCTCGGCCTTGCGCACGGACGGGTTCACCAGTCCGGTGCGGGCCCAGTAGTCGAGCTGGCGGTAGGTGATGTCGACGAGCCGGCAGACTGCCCGGCCGCGGTAGCCCTCGACCTCGCCGCCCGCCGCGCCGACGTCGAGCCGGAGCTGGCCCGCCGCGTGGGGCGCAGCCGCCGAGGAGTCCGTGTCCGCATCGTCCGGGGCCATGTGCACCGTCCTCGTCCGGGCCGGCGCAACGGCCGGACCGCTCTCGTCAGCATCTTCACCGAGCCCAGTGGGCTCCCACCGTCCCGCCGCCGGACCGCTCCCCGTCCAACACGGATCGTCCGTCTCGGATCGGGCGTCGTGGCCGGGTCTGCCAACCCGGCGTGCGACAGGGTCACAACGGTGGAACTACAACCAAGGCTACGTGGCCGCTCACGGCGGGTCAACGACCCGGTGGAGCGCCCCGCTCCGCTGCCCTCCACGGGCAACCCGATCGACCCTAGCGCCCTCGGCGACGCCATGCGAGCCACGGATGGCCCGAAAGTCTCGACCTCAGGTCGAGGGTGAGGAATTTGGCCGGATTCCTACTGTTCGCGGAAGTCCTCGGGGGTGATCGTGTCGAGGAACTCGCGGAACTCGCGGACCTCCTCCTCGGGATCCGCGTCCACGTCGTCCTCGTCCGGGTCGATCTCGATCCCGGCCTCGTCGAGCACCTCCTCGGCCCCGTAGACCGGGATGTCGGTCAGCCGGGTGGCGATCGCGATGGCGTCCGAGGTGCGCGACGACACGACGATGTCCTCGTCGCCGCGGCGCATGTGCAACTCGGCGTAGTAGGTGCCCTCGCGCAGGTCGGTGACGTGCACGGCCGTGACCTGGATGCCGGCGGCGGTCAGCACGTCGACCATGAGGTCGTGGGTGAGCGGACGGGCCGTCTCGACGCCCTGGAGCGCGAAGGCGATCGCGGTGGCCTCGACCGCGCCGATCCAGATCGGCAGGTAGC
>CAZDIF010000190.1:4153-5401 GCA_964505365.1 uncultured Actinomycetota bacterium | reverse complement strand
GGCACCAGCTGCTTGGCGCTCGTGTACGTGATCGGCCGCAGGCGCGTGCCCGACCCTCCGGCCAGCACGAGTCCCTTCATCGCGGTTCTCCTCGTCTCGAGCATGATGGCGCACCGGGCGCGAACGGTACCGGCCGCGGGGGTGCGCCCCGGCCGGACGTACGGTCATCCGGCGTCCCACGCGCCGCCGACCACGAGCACCACGTGGGCGTCGTTCGGCAGCTCCTCCACGACCTCCAGGTCGACCGGCACGTCACCGAGGTGGTCGCGCAGGACCTCGGCGTGCGGGCGGGTCGCCTCGGTGTGTCGGATCGTCATGCGCTGCAGGGTCGTGTCGAACTCGGCGTTCGGGTCGAGGTCGGACGGGTTCACCGCGTCCAGGACCCGGAACGAGCGGGCCTCGAGGTAGTCGCGCACGTTGCCCGCGAGCCCGGAGATGCCGACCCCGTTGACGACCAGCACGTCGACGCCGTCGGGCGCCAGCGCCTCGGCCTCCTCGGTGCCCAGCTCGGCGTCCAGCGTGCTGCCGGTGGCCAGGGCGTCGAACAGCGCCGTGGCCTGCTCGGGCGCGGCGACCACCTGGGTCTGCCCGTCGATCGTCTGCAGGGTGGCGGGGACGGTCCGCACGTCGGCGGGCTCGGACCCCGCGAGGTCCGCGGCCAGGGAACGCAGCTCCAGCAGCCCGAGGTCGCGGTCCGTGTCCACGTGGCCGGCCAGGCCGTCCACGAGCCGCTTCATCCGGAGCGGGTTGGCCATCGTCCCGACCCCCTGCGCCTCCTCGGCCAGTGCTCGCAGCAGGCGGGCGCGCTGGTCGAGCCGGGCGAACGCGTCGTCGGTGCCCTCGGCCGCGGCGAGCTGCGCCGCCCCGGCCGCGTCCACGACGTCGCATCCCCGGGCGCCGTCCTCGTCGGCCGCCGGCTCGGTGCAGACCTCGACGCCGCCGAGCGCCCCGACCAGGGCCCGGGCCCCGGCCAGGTCCGACGCCACGTAGTGGTCGAGGTCCACGCCGGTGAAGTCCTGCACGGTGCGGACCATGCCGTCGGCACCGCCGGACTGGTGGACCTCGGCCAGTCGCACGGCCCCCTCCCCGGGGGAGGTCACCAACAGCGCGGGTGGGAACAGCACGGCAACCGGGGGTGCCCCGGTGCGGCCCGTCTGGACGAGGATGACCGAGTCGAGGGACGCCTCGTCCCCCTCCCCTGCCGTGACCACGACCAGGGTGTTGGTCAGCCCGCGCGCACCGCCGGCA
>CAZDIF010000190.1:2504-4053 GCA_964505365.1 uncultured Actinomycetota bacterium | reverse complement strand
TCCGCCGCCAGCGCCTCGACCTGGATCGGGGTGAGGCGCGAGCCCGCGTACCACCACGTCACCGCGGCGAGGACGCCGACGACCAGGAGGCCGACGAGCAGCACCCGGACGGTCCACCGCCGGACGGAACTGCCGGAACGGCCGCGACGGTCGTCGATGAACATCGTGGAGCGATTTCGCAACGCAGGTACCTGGGGGACGGCAGCAACAGGTCGACGTTCGGGGCCCGGCATCGCCCGCACGACGCGCAGTGTGCCGGACGTTAGCCTCCGGGCCGGAACCCGCCCCCCGGCCGTCGGGCCACCTCGCCGGCCGTCCCCGTCTCCCGAGGTGCCCCGTCATGCAGCTGTCACGTCCGGACGGCGCTCGTGACGCCCGGGACGTCGCATCGGCAGTGCGCCAGGCCGCCTCCTCGGCAGGCCACCGGCCAGCCCTGACCCTGCTGGCGCCGACCGGTCGGCAGGAACAGTCCTTCACGTCGGTGGCGCAGTGGGTGTCGAAGACCGCGCACTGGCTCGCCCTGGACCTGCTGCTGGAGCCCGGCGACCGCCTCGGCGTCGTCGGGCCCCCCGGCTGGGTGCCGGCGGTCGCGGCGCTGGGCGCGTGGTGGGCCGGCCTGACGGTGGTCGTGGGGCCCGAGGCCGACGGCGCGGACGTGGTCGTGGCCCACGCCGACGGCGTGCCCGCGGTCACCGGCGACCTCGTGGTGTGGGGCTGGGAGTTCGACGGTACGCCGGGCAGCGCCGGTCCGACCGAGCCGTTCGTCCACGCCGTGCAGCCGTTCCCCGACGACCCGCCCGCACCCGTGGGCACCGAGGGGCATGCCGCCCTGGACGACGGGGACCAGACGGTCACACAGGCCGAGCTGCTCTCGTCGGTCCGCGACGAGGCGGCCAACTCGGCCGGGGTCGACCCGACGGCCTCACCCTGGTTGCCAGCCGCCACCGTGCGCCCGCTGGTGACCGGGCGTCCGACCGTGCTGCTGGCCCCGGGCGTCGACCGCGCCGCCGCCGACGGCGACCGGGTGGCGCACTGGCTCACGTGACGGGCCCACGTGACGGGCCCACGTGACGGGCCCCGTGACGGGCGCACGTGGCCCGGCCGTCGGGTGTCGATTTCGCTGTGCAGTTGTCAAGGAGCGTGCCGCCCCCGGCAGGCTTCGCCCGCCCCACCACGGTGGGGCTGACGGATCAGCACGGTGGCCGTGGGTGGGTGACCCGCGTTCGTCTGCGGTCGGGGGAGGTCCAGGTGACCGCGGCCGTGGCGGGGTCGAGGGTCACGTGCCAGCCGTGGTCGTGGATCAGTCGGTGACAGTGGTGGCACAGGGCGATGCCGTTGTCGAGGTCGGTCCTGCCACCGTTGCGCCACCATCGGATGTGGTGGATCTCGGTCCAGCCGATGGGGCGGGCACAGCCGCGGCAGGACCGGTCGCGGGCGTGGATGGCCCGTCGCTGGGATGCCGTCCACTCGCGGGTCTCGCGGCCGACGTCGAGGATCTGGCAGGGCCCGGCGGTGACGATGCGAGAGACGTTCGCGTCGCAGCACATCC
>CAZDIF010000190.1:0-2404 GCA_964505365.1 uncultured Actinomycetota bacterium | reverse complement strand
CGGCGACGGCGGTCGTCTGGGGTGTCGGCGGCGTCGGGGACGTCGAACACGCCGAGCAGGGTGCGCAGCCGTTCGCCGGTCTCGGCTGGCAGCAGCCCAGACAGGTCCCACATGCCGTCACCGCGGCGGGACAGCGACGCCCGCCGAAGCTGCTGCTGCCGTACATCGTCGGCCAGCAGGGCGGTGCGGTCGGCCTGCTGGATCCGGGTCCGGACGTGGCGGCGGAGGTGGTCGACGGGTTCCGCGGCCGCGACGGGAACCAGCGTGCGGTCGACCTCGTCGGGTGGACCCAACCGGGTGTCGCGCGCGGCGTCGATGATGGTGTCGGCGGCGGCAACGCCGATGGTGCCGTCGGCAAGGCCGGCGGAGGTCCCCGGGAGCTCGGGCAGGACGGTGGCGCGCTGCTGGAGCCGGCAGGCCTGCCGGCGGGTGCGCCCGGTCTGCTCGGCGAGCCACCCCGTCACCGACGAGGCCCCGTCGGTCGCCACGATGTCGGACCGGCGGACCGCGCGGACGGTGGCCGCCATCCCGGCGGCCGCCAGGCCTTCCAGCCGCGCCAGCGTGCGCACGCGGTCACGCAGTGCCCCGTCCGACAGGCCGGCCAGGGTGTCGTCGTCCACGCCCAACTCGTTGGCGAGCTGGTCGACGAGCAGCTTCAGCCGCCCCTCGTCGCGTTCCGCTCCGGCGGCCGCCGGGACACCAGCGGTGTCATAGGCGACGGTCGCCTCCCTGGCCACTTGCGGCCACCCGTGACCACCCCGAGGTACCGGCCGGGCCGGCCGATCGACGTGGGAGCGGTGCCGGGTGCGGATGGCGAGACCTCGATCAGAACAGGTGTTCGGTCAGTGCGGCCATCCTGCCCGGGGCGATTCGCGCCTGTCAAGCATCTTCCACGAATTTCAAGCACCTGTGGATGGACATCGAGAAAAACTGACGTATTCGCGTGTTTCTGTCAATGTCCGCAGTCATCCATGTACGACCACGGCACACTGATGCGCTCAGGGCGCGCGAAGTCGGGCATCACGGTGGCCACGGCTGCCTCGAACTCGGAACCCGGGCCTTGGCTGCGGCCAGGATCAACGGCGTTGCCGCGAGGCCTCCTCCAGGTGGAGGTACAGCGCGTCACCCGTGGTCACGTTCGGCCAGCGGCGCGGAAGGCGCTGGCCAGCAGCTTCACACGCTGGCGTACTGGTCCTCGTCGAGGGCGTACAGGTCGCGGGCCGTCGCGGTCACCTGCGCCCGCAGGCCGTGCACGCCGGGCAGGACCTGCTCGGCGAAGTACCGGGCGGTGACGACCTTGGACTCGAGGAATGCCTTGTCGTCGCCGTCGGCGCCCGCGTCGAGCTGCTCGGTGGCCACACGGGCACCCTTCGCCATCAGCTCGCCGCCCACGACCGTCGCCATCAGCCGCAGGTACGGAGTGGCGCCGGCGAACACGTCCTGGATGTCCTCGCGGTGCTCGAAGATCCAGTTCGTGGTGTCGGCCAGCACGTCGACCGCGTCGGCCAGCCGCTCCCGGATCGACGCCAGGTCCTCGCCGTCCAGGGTGTCCACCGTGCCGCGCAGGTCCTCGATGAAGCCCTTGACGAACGCCCCGCCGTCGTAGGGCAGCTTGCGGCCGACGAGGTCCATCGCCTGGATGCCGTTGGTGCCCTCGTAGATCGGGGCGATGCGGGCGTCGCGGTAGTGCTGGGCGACGCCGGTCTCCTCGATGTAGCCCATGCCGCCGTACACCTGGATGGCCAGCGAGGTCAGCTCGACGCCGAGGTCGGTGCCCCACGCCTTCGACAGCGGGGTCAGCAGGTCGGCCAGCTTCTGGTTCTGCTCGCGCTCGGCCTCGTCCGGGTGCGCATGGGCGCGGTCCAGCGCGGCGGCGTTGACGAACGTCAGCGCCCGGGCTGCCTCGATCGACGCCTTCATGGTCATCAGCATGCGGCGGACGTCGGCGTGCTCGATGATCCGGGCCTGCTCGCCCGGCTCGGACCCGGGCGCGCGGCCCTGGCGGCGCTCCCGCGCGTAGACCAGCGCCTGCTGGTAGGCCCGCTCGGCGAGGGCGACGCCCTGCTGGCCGACGCCGAGGCGCGCGTCGTTCATCATGGTGAACATCTCGCGCATGCCCTCGTTCTCCTGCCCGACGAGGAAGCCGACGGCGCCGTCGCCGCCCTCGCCGTACGCCATCGTGCACGTGGGCGCGGCGTGGATGCCCATCTTGTGCTCGATGGAGATGCAGGTCACGTCGTTGCGCTCGCCCAGCGACCCGTCGTCCTCGACGAGGAACTTGGGCACGACGAACAGGGAGATGCCCTTCGTCCCGGGCGGGGCGTCCGGCAGCCGGGCCAGGACGAGGTGGACGATCTGGTCGGTGAGCTGGTGCTCACCGAAGGTGATGAAGATCTTGTTGCCG
>CAZDIF010000189.1:3603-5423 GCA_964505365.1 uncultured Actinomycetota bacterium | reverse complement strand
GACCCCGGGCGGAGGGTCATCGTGCCCCGAGCTCCAGGGCCATGAGGACCTCGTCGCGGTCGTCGCTCTCGCCGAACCGCAGCGCGCCCGGCCAGGTGCCGACCACCTCCCAGCCGAGCCGCCGGTAGAAGTCCTCCAGGCCCATGCCGCCACGCACGGCCAGGCGCAGCCGCTCCAGCCCGTCGGCACGGGCCACACGTACCAGTTCCTCCATCAGTGCCGTCCCGACACCGCGTCCGCGTTCGTCGGGGTGCGACTGCAGCCGTCGGACCGTCGCCCAGTGGGCCACCAGGGGAAACGCGTTGAGGTCCAGCGAGACCCAGCCCACCAGCCGGTCGCCCCGCCTGGCCACGAGGAGGACGCTGCGCCCGGCCGCCACGTCCTCGGACAGCTCGTCGACCGCGGGACGGACCTCGTCCAGGTCGACCGGCGGGAAGGGGAACCCGACCGCTCCCCCGGCGTTCGTCGTGTCCACCCAGCACGCGGCCAGTTCGTCGCGGAGCGTCTCGGCCACCTCGTCCGGGGCCCGCACCACGGACACGCACAGATCCCCGGTGCTCACGGCTGGCCTCCGTCGTCCTCCGCAGGGATGCCGTCCACACGCTGGAGGATCCAGCCACCGAACTCGTCGAGGAACGTCGCCAGCTCCTGTCGTGTGACGGCAGGCACGCGCACCGGGTCGGCCCACCCGGCCGCGCGTCGCACGTCATCGCTCCGGCGAGGATGCCGGTCTGTCAGCAGGTCCACAGCGCGATCCCGACTGGTCGTCCACGTGTCGGCCTCGATCGAGGCCACGACGGCACCAGCCAGCAGCAACCGGCGGGCGGCACGTCGCGCCAGCACTCCCATCTCTGCGTCCGATGCCTCCGGCAGTCGGTCCGCGACGTCCTGCAGCACGGTGTCGGTGCCGGCGGCCAGTCCGCGTGCCAGCGCACGCGATGGTCGGCAGCGCGGCAGTTCGGCGGCGAGGTCGGTGCCGTCGACGCACACGCAGTAGTGCTTCAGGAAGCACCGCCACGCAAGCCCGTCGTCCGAGTCCGCGAACACCTCGTCGGACGACGTGACGGCGAGGCAGACCTCACGCACCACCACACGGTGCTCCGCCGACAGTTCCCGGGCCAGGTCCTCCAGGGCGTCCCGGTCGTGCGCGGACGTCACCACGGCGAGCAGGTCGAGGTCGCTGGTGCCCACGACGGCGGTGCCGGTGGCCACGCTGCCGTAGAGGTACAGGACGGGCCCGTCCCGGCACCGAGAACGGCAGGCCGCGACGACCGCGTCGACGACGCCGGCGAACGGCTCCCGGCGATGGACCCGGTCCACCCCCGTGGTGATGTACCCGTCGACGTCGACGCCCTCGGCCGGGTCCGTCACGTGATGCCCTGGTCCGGCGTCCCCGCGTCGGGGGCCACGCCGTCGTCGGCCGTGAGCCGCACCAGCGGACCGGCGGCGAACAGGCCCTTTGGCAGGTCCACCCCGACTGCGCGCCACGCAGCCGGCGGGATCCCGAGGTCCGCGAGGTAGAGGTCGCCGACGTACGGGTGGGTGATCCGCTCCAGCAGGCCCACCTTCGGCGCGCCCAGTGTCACGGTGACGTCGGCCGACACGCACGAGCCGCGCAGCCCGATGTCGCCGCTGATCCCGCTGGGCAGGTCGACGGCGACAACGGGGACGTCGTGGCGCCGCAACCACTCGGCGACCGCCTCCGGCGTGTCACGCAGTGGTGGCTCCGCGCCGATGCCCAGCATCGCGTCGACCACCCCGTCGCCGGGGACCAGGTCGCCGGGTACCTCCTCGCCGACCGTGCGCACCTCGACGTCGCC
>CAZDIF010000189.1:0-3503 GCA_964505365.1 uncultured Actinomycetota bacterium | reverse complement strand
CGTCGCAGCACCGCCGGGGCGTGCTCCCACGGCCGCACCGCCAGCTTGTCGTCGAGGTCCTGCGGCTGCAGCCCCTCCGACCACCCGGGCACGGCCACGTCCAGCATCAGGGCGCACACGATCGCGGTCGCACCCCACAGCAGGTCGTCGTCCAGCTGCCACGCCCACGACGACCCCCGCAGCGACAGCGGAACGTGGCGCCAGCGTTCCTGTTCGAGCAGCTGGGCGACCGGCACCCGCAGGATGGCGTCGACCTCCCACGGGTTCAGCCGCAGGTCGTGCGGCCGGGTCCATCGGGCGGCCACCGGCACCACCCAGAACCGCGACGGTGGGATGTAGAAGGTGGGCCCGGCGCCGATCAGCTCGACCGAGTCCGCGTCGAGGCCGATCTCCTCCTCGGCCTCCCGCAGCGCGGCCTGCTCGATCGTCTCGCCCGGGTCGACCCGGCCACCCGGGAACGAGATCTGCCCGGGATGGCTGCGCAGGTCACGCCGCCGGCGGGTCAGCACCACGCTGGGACCCTCGGGCGTGTCCTCGAGCAGGACGAGGACGGCACCGACCCGGGCGTCGGGCGGCGGTTCCGTCCGTTCGGGATCGACCGCGTCGAGTGCGGCCCGGAACCGCGGCCAGAAGGCCTCTGCCGTGATGCGCTCGTCAGCCATCGGCGACCAGCCCGTCGAGGATGTCGGCCCGGGAGACCACGAGGCGGTCGACCCCGGTCCGGCGCAGGACGGCCTCGAGCACCAGCGCCCCACCGGCGATGACGTCGGCTCGCCCGGCCGGCATCGGGGGCAGGGCCGCCCGCTCCTCCACCGTCATCGCCAGGAGCCGATCGACCAGCGTCGACACGGCCTCGACCGGGATCCGGTGGCCGTGCAGCGACGGGTCGTCCGGAGAGGTGGCGTCCGCGTGCACGGCGGCCAGGGTGGTGACGGTGCCGGCCACGCCGACGACGGACCGGACCAGTGACAGCGCTCCTCCGCCGATGGCCAGGGCGCCCTCCGCAGCCTCGAGTTCCTGGGCGATGATCGCGCGGGCCGCCTCGACCTCGGCCACGGTCGGCGGGTCGGTGGGCAGGCAGCGTTCGGTCACCCGGACGGCACCCACCTGCATCGAGTGGGCCGCCTGCAGCCGCCCGTCGGCGTCGCCGACGATCAGTTCGGTGGACCCGCCCCCGACGTCGACGACCAGCACCGGGCCGTCGACCTCGACGGCACCGGCGGCGCCGGCGAAGGACAGGCGGGCTTCCTCGTTGCCGGACAGCACCACGGCGGGCACGCCGGCCACCTCGACCACGGCGTCGAAGTAGCGGTCACGGTCGATGGCGTCGCGCACGGCCGAGGTGGCGGCGATGCGCACGTCAGCGGGGTCGACGCCGGCCTCCCGCCACACGTCGCGGTACTCGCGGATGACCGCGAGCGTGCGCTCGAGCGCGGCGTCGTCGAGCCGGCCGTTCGCGTCGACCCCCGCCCCGAGCCGCGTGATGACGGAACGGCGGGTCACCTCGCCCCCGTCGGCGTCGACGACCAGCAACCGGGTGGAGTTGGTGCCGCTGTCGACGGCCGCGCGGGGCCGGCTCACGCGTCGGCGTCCTCGGGCGCGAGGCCGGCCTCGCGCAGCCGCTCGGTCCACTGCTCGATCTCGTCCTCGGACACGCACGGGCCGCGGCACGGGACGGGCCGGGCCGCCTCGACGGTCCATGCCCCGACGGGGCTGTCACCGGTCGCGAGCTCGTGGGCCGCGTGGACGTGCAGGCACTTGACGTAGCGCGGGTTGCCGCCGGCGTAGGGGTTGCCCGGCAGTGGCCCGCCGAGCTCGTCGCGGAAGTCGCGGTAGCGCTCCTGCGCCTCGGCGTGGGCGCGCTGGAACTCCTCGTCGGAATCCAGGCGCTGGTTGATGCCGACCATCGACTGGTCGGCCTCGAGCCGCCCGATCTGGCTGCGCAGGGCCGGACACGTCTGCCAGAACACCGTGGGGAACGGCGTGCCGTCGGGCAGGCGCGGGTCGACCCGCACGGTGGTGGGCAGGCCGAACGCACAGCGATGCACGACAGCGGAACGCCCCCGTGCGGGCCGGCCGAGCTGCGCGGAGACGATCGCGCGCTCGCGCAGGTCGGTGGGCTCGGCGGCGGCCGCCCGGTCGTAGCTGGCGTCGGGGTCGGGGACCACCGGGTCGTCCGGCGTGGCCCCGGGCGGGACCGGGATGCTGGTCACGTCAACCGACGCGACCCCGGCGCTGGCGGCGGGCCTCACCCTGGATCATCTGGGACTTGTGCATGAAGCGGCGCAGCCGCTTGTTGAAGTCCTTGTCCAGCTTCGACCGCAGGTTGGGGGTCTCCTCCTCCTCCCAGTCGGGCTGGGCCCGCTTGATGGAGAGGTCGACCTTGCCGTCCTCCTTGACGTCCAGCACCTTGACGTCGACCTCGTCGCCTTCGGCGAGGTACGCGTAGATGTTGTCCACGAAGTCACTGTCGACCTCGGAGACGTGGACGAGGCCGGTCACGGCGTTGCCGTCCTCGAGTGGGATCTCGACGAACGCGCCGTACTCCTCGAGTCGGACGACGGTTCCCTTCACGATGTTGCCCTGCAGTGCAATCAACTCCTCGTGGGTGCGCGGTCGTGTCGCGCGCACGACCCGGCGACCCGGATCGGTACGTCCGCACGGGGCGTGCGGGCGGGAGACCTGTGGGAACCGCCGACGAACGAGGTCGGGAGCGGCTCCGGACAGGGCGCGAAACTGGCAGGCGCTGAGCCTGCCATGGTGCAACGGTACGGCCGCGGGGCCCAACCGGCAAGACCACGTGCGTTCATCCCTTGACGGCTGGCGCGCCAGGTGACAGACTCGATGTTACAAATCCGCTTGATTTGTAACATCCGTGCCGGGCGGTCCGCCCCGGCGCGACGCGAGGACCGCGGCCCCCGGGAGGACGCCATGAGCACACACCGCTACGCCGTACCGCTCGACCAGACGCGCTGGGACATCCCGGGCGTCAGCGCGGACGTCAGCTTCAACTGGGAGTACGACGCCGGGCGCGGTCGCCTGCTCAACCTCTACGACAAGGGCAAGCAGAAGCAGTGGGACTCCAAGGTGCGCATCGACTGGGACCAGGACATCGACCCCGGCGACACCACCGCGGCACCCGACGAGATCCTGCCCATCTTCGGCTCGGACGAGTGGAACGCGATGTCGCGAGCCGAGAAGGACCACGTCCGCCACCACTACCTCGCATGGACCAACTCGCAGTTCCTCCACGGTGAGCAGGGCGCACTCATCTGTGCGGCCAAGATCGTCGAGACCACGCCCGACATCGACTCGAAGTTCTACGCGGCGACGCAGACGATGGACGAGGCCCGCCACGTCGAGACCTACGCGCGGTTCCTCAACGAGAAGGTCGAACTGGCCTACCCCATCAACGAGTCGCTGCAGGCGCTGATCGCCGACACCCTCAACGACAGCCGCTGGGACATGACCTTCCTCGGCATGCAGGTGCTGATCGAGGGGGT
>CAZDIF010000188.1:0-5429 GCA_964505365.1 uncultured Actinomycetota bacterium | reverse complement strand
TCACGGTGATCCCGATGTCGTCGCTCCGGTCCCCGTATCGGGCGTCAGGGGCGGAACGTCACAGCTGTTTAGGCTGCGAGAGCGAAGTTCTTTTCGCCAGTTGTTGGTTCCGAAGGGTGATCACGGAGGTCCTTCGGCGCCCTCCGGCACGCTCCTCTCCCCCTGGATCTGACCACGGTCGAGACCGTTTCAGCCCCAGGTGTGTGAGGTGCATCGACGCTCTGCAGTTGTCAAGCAGGACCCGTTGCCGGGTCGGACCACTGTAACGGCCGGCGACGCCGGGATGTTCCCGGAACCCGTCCGTTGTGCCCCAATCGCAGTGTCGGCCCCCGGACCGCCCACGTCAACCCCCTCGCCAGGGCTGGGTCACCGCTTCAGCCGGCGATCCTTCAACGCCCGGTCCATCTGGCGCTGGGCGTCGCGCTTGGCCAGGTCCCGGCGCTTGTCGGCCTTGTCCTTCCCGCTGGCGACGGCGAACTCGAGCTTCGCCCGGCCGTGCCGGAAGTAGATCCGGGTCGGCACCAGGGTCACGCCCTTGGCCTTCACCTCGCGGTCGAGCCGGTCGAGCTCGTAGCCGTGCAGCAGCAGCTTGCGCCGTCGCGTCGGGTCGTGGTTGTTGCGGTTGCCGTGCTCGTACTCGGGGATGTGGGCCTGCACGAGCCAGGCCTCGCCGTCCGCGATCTGCACGAACGCCTCGTTCAGGGAGCCCTTGCCGCCACGCAGCGACTTCACCTCCGTGCCGACCAGCTGCATCCCGGCCTCGTAGCGGTCACCGAGGTGGTAGTCGTGGCGGGCACGGCGGTTCTGGGTGACGAGCTTCGTCCCGTCACTCGCGGTGGTCGGCTGCTGCTTCTTCTTCGCCATGACCGAACGAGCCTACCGGCCCCCGCTGGAGTCCCCGACCGGGCTCAGTCGCGCTCCAGCTGCCCGCGGACTGCGCCGTCGGGGTGGTCCTGACTGTGCACGTTGACGTAGTAGCTCGAGGTCTCCTCGAGCAGGGGCACGAGGTCCATCGCCTCCACCGTCACGCACCCGGAGGAGGACCCGTCGACCGGGGCCTGCAGTTCGATGACGATCTCGCCGGCCTCGCCCTCCTCGCCGCGGTGGATGTGGGCGGACACCACCTCGCTGCTGACGCCGGACGCCGTCAGCTCGTAGCAGAGCTCGCCGCTGGCCTCGCGCAGCTCCATCGTCCCCTCGAAGGTGCCGCTGGCGCCGTCGTCGCCCGGGCCGGGGACCTCGGCGTCGGGGGTCAGCTCGGCGGTGAGCTGCACCTCGTCGTCGGTGTTGGCGCCCTCGGCCTCGCTGCCCTCGGCCTCGCCGGCGGCGGCCGGGGTGGACGGGGACGTCGTGGTGGGCTCCGGCTCGGCCTCGGAGGTGGTCGTCGGGTCCGGGGACGCGTCCGGGTCGAGGGTCGGGTCGTCGTCGGTGCACGCTCCCAGCAGGAGGGCAGCGGCGAGCAGGGTCACAGCAGTGCGGCGCATTGGGGCTCCGTCAGTACCAGTCCATGGGGTTCTTCGCGATCCAGTCGCCGCCCTCGCGCACCCAGACCTCGTAGTGCAGGTGCGGCCCCGTCGAGTAGCCGGTGCTGCCGACCTCGCCGACCTGCTGGCCGGCGTCGACGACCTGGCCCTCGCTGACGAGGAGACGCGACTGGTGGGCGTACAGGGTGGCGAGCCCGCCGTGGTCGACGACCACGGCCATGCCGTAGCCGCCGTACCAGCCCGATTGGATGACGAGGCCCTCGCCGGCGGACACGATCGGCTGCCCCATGGGCCCCGAGATGTCCACGCCGCTGTGCAGGCGGCGCTGGCCGGAGATCGGGTGGGTGCGGTAGCCGTAGCCGGATCCGACCTGGCCGTCGGTGGGCCAGACCAGCCCACCGGGGCCGGGGGCGGCCGCCTGCCAGCGGGCCTCCGCGAGCTCGTCGCGCAGGCGGGCCGACTCGGCCTCGTAGTTGGCGACGAGCTCGGTGGCCGTGGCGAGGTCGGACTGGAGCTCCTGCAGCAGGGCCTGGCGCTCGACGCGCTGGTCCTCGACGCGCTGGGTGAGCTCGCGCTGGACCTCGGTGGCGCGCTGGACCTCCTCGCGGGCGCGCTCGGCCACGGCCTCCTGGGTGGCCAGCTCGTCGCGCAGCAGATCGACCTCGCGCCGTTCCTCGGCCAGTTGGCGGGTCTCGTCGGAGACGCGGTCCACGAGCGACTTGTCCTCGCGGAGCACGGAGTCGACGTAGTAGCCGGTGGTGACCAGCTCGCTGAGGTCCTTGCTGGTCAGCATCACCTGCGCCATCTGCAGGTTGCCGCCGTACATGTAGCTGGCCGCGACCCGGTCCCCGAAGCGTGCCTCGTCGCGCTCGAGGCGCTCGCGCACCCGTTCCAGCCGGGCGGTCATCTCGGCGAGGCGCTCCTGCACCTCCTCGGTGCGGGCGACGGCCTCCTCGTGGCGCGCGGTGGCCTCGGCCAGCTCGGCCTCGCGTTCGCGCAGCTGCGCGGTCAGCGCGACCAGTCGGCGGTCGGCCTCCTCGAGCTGCTCCTGCGCCGTCCCGACGCGGCCCTGCAGCTGCTGCTTGCGGTCACGCTGCTGCTCGAGCTGCTGCTCGGCCTGCTCGAGCTCCTCGGCCAGCTGGTCCGGGTCGGTCTCCTGGGCGACCGCCTGGGTGGCGGCCAGCGCCAGGACCAGGGCGAGCACGAGCGCACGGATCCATCGCCCGGACCAGCCGGTACGGCGGGAGGACGAGGCGGTGGGCACGGGTGGGTCCTGGGAGCGGGCGGGTACCGGGACGCGGTGACGGTAACAGAAACCACATCAACAACAGTGGCACCACGTCCACCGCGGGTCTGCCGTGGGAGTCGGCGCCTGCCGCCCCGGCCTTGAGCGCCGCGGCCGGCGACGCCGCCCCGCTGCGGCGCGGATCAGACGTCCAGGAAGCCCCAGAGGGCGGCCATCGAGGAGGTCCCGGCGATCGCCACGGAGGGCACGACGAGCCACGGCCAGACACCGACCACGTCGTCGAACTGCAGGAACGGCAGGAACGCGATCAGGTCACCCAGGAATCCCGTCACCTGTGGCACGGCGACCAGCAGGATTCCCCAGGCCACGAGGGCCCCGAACAGCCCCGCGAGCACACCCTCCAGCACGAACGGCAACCGCACGTACCAGTTGGACGCGCCGACCAGCTTCATGACCTGGGTCTGCTCGCGTCGGGCGAACGCCGCCACGCGCACGGTGTTGGCCACCAGCAGCGTGGCCGCCAGCATCGCCACGATGGACACCGCCAGGGCGGAGTAGCGGGCGACGTCGGCGATCTTGAGGAACTGCTCCAGCAGCTCGCGCTGGTCGACGATCTCCTCCACGCCGGGATAGGCCTCGTACTCCTGGCGGATCGACGCGAACCGGTCGGGGTCGGCCAGCTTCACGCGGAAGGACGCCGGCAGCTGCTCCGGGGTCACCCCGCGGGTGAAGTCCTCCTGGCCCTCGAAGCGCTCCACGAAGCGCTCGTAGGCCTGCTCCTTGGACTCGAAGTAGACCTCCTCGACCAGGGGGTTGTCCTCGAGGTCGCTGCGAAGCTCCTGCTGCTGCTCGGGCGTGATGGACGCGCACTCGCGGCCGTCGCACAGGAAGATCGACACCTCGATCTTCTCCGTCCAGTCGTCCGTGGCGAGGTCGACCTGCTGGCGCAGCAGCACCGACGAGCCGAACAGCAGCAGCGACACGGCGACGGACAGGATCACCGCGACCGTCATCGACAGGTTGCGGCGGAGGCCGACCATGGCCTCCTGCAGGATGTAGGACCAGCGTCTCATCGGGTGGGGAGCCTTCGGAGGAGCGTCGGCGCGGGGCCGGGTCTAGTTGGCGTAGCCGTAGACGCCGCGGGACTGGTCGCGGACCAGGCGGCCGTGGGACAGCTCGACGACGCGCTTGCGCATCGAGTCGACGATGTGCTGGTCGTGGGTGGCCATCACGACCGTCGTGTTCGTCCGGTTGATCCGGTCGAGGAGCTTCATGATGCCGATCGAGGTCTGCGGGTCGAGGTTGCCCGTCGGCTCGTCGCAGAGCACGATCGGTGGCTGGTTCACGAAGGCCCGGGCGATGGACACGCGCTGCTGCTGCCCACCGGAGAGCTCGTGCGGCATCGAGTCGGCCTTGTCGGCCAGGTCCACCAGTTCGAGCACCTCGGGCACCCGGTCGCGGATCAACGACGTCGGCGAGCCGATCACCTCGAGGGCGAACGCCACGTTCTCGGCGACGGTCTTGTTCGGCAGGAGCTTGAAGTCCTGGAACACGTAGCCGATCTCGCGACGCAGCGCCGGGACCTTCCAGCGACGGAGCGTGGCGAGGTTCTTGCCGGCGACGTGGATCTCGCCGGCGTCCGGCAGCACCTCGCGGGTCAGCAGCTTCATGAACGTCGACTTGCCGGAGCCGGACGGGCCCACGACGAAGACGAACTCGCCGCGACCGACGTCGAGGTCGACGTCGTCGAGTGCGACGACCTCGCCCCGTTCGCCCTTCTTGTACGTCTTGGTGACGCCGGTGAGTGTGATCACGTCTCGACCATCATCGATCGGGTGGCCGGGGTCACCGAGCGGTGGCCCGTCGAATCCTCGCTGAGGCTACCAGCGGGGTCTACGGGTTCTGCACGGACCCCGGCCGCTCGGCCGCGCGATCCGTCAGGAATCCGTGGGCGGCGCATGGGCCGTCGCCACGCCCTCCCGCTCGGACAGCTCAGCGACCACCTCGCCGACGGTCGCGGGGTCGTACAGGTCGACCTCGAGGCGGGCCGGGATGTCGTCGGGGGCCACGTCCTCGACGAGGTCCTCGCGATCACCGAACTCGGCGAGGAAGAGCTCGTGGGCCTGCTCCTGGGTGACGAACCGGACCGACAGCACGCGCGGGTCCCGGCGGACCTCGTCGGCCAGCGCCTGCTGCTGGTCCTCGTCCTGGCGCGGACAGGCCTGGTCGTTGCAGAGTTCCACGATGACGTGTGGGCCGTCGACGGCGGCGTCGACCTGCGTGCTGTCGGCACCGGCGCCGGCGCCGGTGCCCTCCTCGTCCACGGCGGGTGCGTCGGCGTTCTGCCCGACGACGAACCCGACCGCGAGCGTGCCGAGCAGCGCGGCCACCACCGCGATCGCGATCCATCGCACGGTCGTCTGGCGCACGTCAGCTGGCCGCCCGGCCGTCGTCCTGGGCCCGATCGGCCGCGCGCCTGCGCAGCTCTGCCTCGATGAACTCGTCGAGCGCCGGCCCGCCGTCGAGCACGGACTCGGGGTTGCCGTTCTCGTGGTCGGACCGGTGGTCCTTGGCGATCTGGTTGCCGTACATGAAGAAGCTGCGGATCTGCGACCCGAACCCGACGTTCTGGCGGTCGCCCCGCAGGTCGGCCAGCTCCTCGTCGCGCTTCTGGCGCTCGAGCTCGGCCAGCCTGACCT
>CAZDIF010000187.1:0-5458 GCA_964505365.1 uncultured Actinomycetota bacterium | reverse complement strand
ACGTCGTCCACGCCGAGGTGGTCCCCGTCGACGGCACCACCGACGACCTCGCCGACCGGGTGCGCGCCGCCGTCCGGGACGGCCTGCGCTTCAACGTCGATGTCGAGGTCGTGGATCGCCTGCCGGACGAGGCCAAGCCCTTCGAGGATGTGCGCACCTGGGACTGAGGCGCAGCTGGGACGAAGGCTGAGGGGGCGGCGGGCTCGTCGGGCGGCGACTGGGGCGGCCCCTCGGAACCGGTTTCTTGCGCCACGTTGCTGACGCTGACCCTCCGTGGCGAAATGTCCACACCCGCGCAACAGTCCCCGTTGTGAGTGGCCGCGGGCGCTTCCGCGGAAGCAGAATCCCGCGCATGGTGGCTTCAGGGCGATGATGCATCGCGGGCGGTCCACACCCGCGCGACCCTCCCGCTTCCGAAGGTCAAGGGGGGCCCAGCTCGCCCGTCGCTGCTGGGCGAACATCCGGCTGGTCAGTTTGGCTGTTCCGCGTCGAACACTCGTCCGGGCGGTATCGCCAGCCACTAGCTCCCCGCCCGACCGGCACATCGCCGGGTCCCTAATGGGGAGCAGCCGCCTGCCGGTGTTCTCGGAGTGGTACTTCGGGGCCCCTACGTCAGGGGCCCCGAGATGTGGTGTCGATGGCCGGTCAGTGCGGGTAGACGAGGAAGCCTTGTCCGTCCGACGCGGTGTCGAGCACCACGGTGCCCGTGGCGTCGCGGACCTGGAGGATCAGGTGATAGCCGCCGGGAGGCAGCTTGAGCAGACCGTTGAGCACGCCGTACCCGGCCGGGTCGGTCCGGAAGCTTCCGAGCGTGGTGACGACAGTGCCCACGGTCGTGACGGTGTAGGTGGCTCGCGGTTCAAGGTCAGCGACCGAGATCTGGTACTTGAACCCGACGATGCTCTGGCACCAGAACGTGACGATGCCCTTCTCGTCCGTGGTTCCCACGACCTCGATCGGGTCGGCCACGATGTGGACTTCGCCGCCGTCAGCCCACCCTGTCGTGAAGCACTTCACGGGGTCGGGGTGCCAGCAGTCTTCAAGCTCCTGCGGATTCTGCACACCGTAGTTCGGGGGGGCCTTGGGACCCGCTGTCGCCATCCCCGAACTCGCCAGCATCATGGCGACCAGCCCGAGGCCTACGATCGAGGTTCGTAGCAGGGAACGTGTCATGGTTTGTCCTCCTTGCCGCGTCGCTGCGCTGCGGCACTTCGATCGTCCGTGCCGGAGGGCGGTGGAGCCAGTGCCCTAGGTCCCGACGTGGCATCCCTCGAAAGAGGGACATGTGCTGGGCCACCGAACAGCTGCCGCTGCAGGACCGCGGACACTCTGCCCAGGGGCTGGGACAGCGTGGGCGCTCACGGCTTCGATCGCCGACGACGTCAGTGACTGGGTGCACCACCCGGTTCAGGCATGTTCGATGAGCCCGAGTCGCAGCGCCGTTGTGACCGCCTCGGTTCGGTTCGCGGCGTCGAGACGAGCGAAGACGGCCTTGAGGTGAGTCTTCACGGTGGCTTCGGTCACGCCGAGGCGTGCGCCGATCTGTTTGTTGCCCTGGCCGGCGGCCACCAGACCGAGCACCTCAAGTTCACGGTCGGTCAGCGTCGGGAGCGATCGCGTGTTTTTTCGCCCGGCGACATGGTCAAGGAGGGGTCCGGTGACCTCGGCCTGGACGTAGCAGTGACCCGCGGCCACGTGCCGCAGCGCGCCCAGCAGTTGCTCCCGGGTGCTGCTCTTGAGCAGGTAGCCCGCCGCGCCCAGTTCGATTGCTCGCTGGACGACTGCGGGTTCCTGGTGCATGGACAGGACAATAACTGCGGGCGAGCCCGTGGACACATCAGTCGCGGTGAGGCGCTGCAGCGCGTCGAGCCCACCGAGCCCCGGCATGCGGATGTCAAGGAGGACCATATCGACCGAACCGTCGGCAGCTTTGATCGCATCCAAGAGTTGCTGCCCGTCACTGGCTTCTCCGACGATGTCGATGTCCGGTTCGCCGGACAACATCCAGCGCAGACCGTCGCGGACGATTCCGTGGTCGTCGGCCAGCAGCAGCTTCACCGCTTCACCTCCCCATCCAGTGGTGCCCACACTCGCAACACGGTCCCCCCTGCTGACGTCCGGCCCAGCGCGAGGCCACCACCGAGCGAGTCCAGGCGTGCCGCAGCGGTCGTCAAGCCGAGACCGCGCAGACCGGTCGGTCCGACCCCGTCATCGACAACCTCGATCGCTACCTGTCGCCCGTCGCTGTCAGCATGGATGCTGACAGCAGATGCTTGCGCGTGCTTACGGACGTTTACCAAGCCCTCCTGCACGGCTCGGAGAAGGACGGAACGGACCACCGTCGGTGGTTCGCTGCGGATCTTCCCCGCTACCTCCACCGACAGACCGCACTCCTCACGACAGTCACGCGCGGCCGCCTCCAATCCAGACATCAGGTCCAACGCCTCGACACCGGACCGATGCAGTTTGTGCAACTCATCCCGCAGCGTGCTGTCCACCTCGCGCACCAGCGAGGTCAGACGTCGCAGTTCGGCATCAATCTCGCCGCGATCATCCAGGCGCGCACGGCAGCCCTCCAATCCGTACAGCAGCCGGTACAGGGGCTGGCCCACATCATCGTGCAACGCCCCGACGATGCGGTGCCGTTCGCGATCCTCGATACGAAGCAAGTCCCGGAGCAGCTGCTCGGCATGACGGCGACGCCGGTCGAGCACTCGGCCATGGGCGACCGTGAAGGCGCCCATTGCGATTCCGAGCATCGCCAGCCCGGTCGAGATCGACAGCCACACGTTGCGTCGCACACGCGCCAGCACTTCGTTGAACGACGTGGCCTGCTGGAAGACCTCGAGCCTGCCCAGGACGCGCCCATCCGGAGCCTGTACCGGTAACAGGAAATGCAGCAGGCCGTCGCGATGCTGCTCGACGTGCGGAAGTCCGCCGCCCGCGAGGGCCGCGGACATGTCCGTGCCGCTCGGGTCGCCGTACACGGTCACACCTGTCGCGTCGTAGATCGCCACGCCCACGATCTCCCCACCGATGAGCCGATGCTCGACCGCCGCGTCGATCGTCCCCTTCGGCACGCGCAGGCTTTCCCCCAACGGCAACAGCTGCTCGGTCGTCAGGTCGTCCACGATCCCCTGGAGCAACTCGGTGCGCACCTGCAGCAGGTGACGATGAACCGATGCTTGGATCCACAGCCCCAGCACGATCGCCACGATCCCGGACACGAGCAGTCCCGCAGTGGCCAGACGGCCAAGCCCGCCGACCTCTCGCCACTCCACCGCCAGCGCGGACCGCACCGACCGGGCGCGGTCGGCAATGGGCCCGGACTCCGATGTGGCGGCCACGGTCGCCACCACCAGCCTCCTCTGGGTAGGGCCTGCCCTAGGACGGGCTTGCCTCAGGGACGGGCTGTCATCCAGCCAAATGCTCGAGCGGACCCACGGGTAGTGCCGAAGGTCCTTGACTACCGGGACCGCCGACGTCGGCTGGCCAGACCCGGTTGGCACCGATCGTCGACGCCCGGACGCACAACGTCCTCTCCATCGGCGTCGCCGACAGTCGCGCCGGAGTTCCAGGGGTAGAGGAGCGCTACTGACGACCAATACATGTCACCGCAACGACGCACATTGCGCTGGCAAGTATCTATGGGCGCTCAAGTCTCTGGTGACCGGCGTCCGTACACACGGATTCCGCGACGTCTCCCTCACGTAACGGGTGTCGCCAAACCCAGTGCAGTCCCGATAGCGCGCGCGACGTAGGAACCCGCATGTAGGCGATTGGCGGACACCGGCGGGGAACCGGCGTGCCGTCGGAGTCAGGTAACGGACGACACCCTGCCAGCTGGTGCTGTTCAAGGTCGAATGGTCTTACGTGATCGGGTCCTTCGGCTCTTCTCAGGCCGTTCGGAGGGGTGACTTCATGAAGGGTGCACGCACCAATAGGTGCGGTCGGTACTAGTGCCAGCTAGGAGAGGGGCGAGGAGGAACGACGATGAAGCGGACAGCAGTTGCTGGCTCTGTCCTCCTCATGATCCTGTTCGGAACCACGATGCCGGCGCAGGCTTACCACGGCGAAGCCGTTGACGGCATCTGGTCCGCGACGGACGTCAACGACGGAAGCTTCATGATCCTGACGATCCGGGAAACCGATCCGGACGCTGGGATGTTCTTCGTCAGACTGCACGACACCTGGACCAACTTCGGCGGCCCTGCCACGGTGACCGCAACTGGTCAGTTCTACAACGACATCACTGGGCAGATGAACGTCGAGTGGGAAGAACTCACGTTCCGAGGGAAGACATCTCTTGGCGGTAGCTACGAGATCTTCTACGAGGAGTCCAACGGAACGCTCACCGACGACTCAGGAAACACCTGGTACCACATCAGCGGGTAGGTCGAGCTGCCTGGGCGGTTCGCTCGGTCTCGGCCCGTGGGAGGGCTCGATTCCCATGGGCCAAGTCATGTTGCCCACTCCAGCGTGAGTACGAGGTGCTGACTGCCGGGCGCCATAAGGCGAAGCATCGACGTCTCTTCTGGTGGGGGGCATCGGGCGTCAACGGCCCATCGCCCATTTTCCCGTCGGGACGTCCATCGTGATGAAGAACCGCCGGCGAGGAGATCGGAGCGGGCGATACCCGGTACTCCTTGTCGATGTAGTGTGACTCCACCGCAGACCAAACAGCCACTCACCCGAGCGTCCCGTCGACGCGACGTTCGAGATCTGCGTGGGCGCGTGGCGTCGACGCGACCGTGTGGAGACGCCGCGCTGGTGCGCCGCCGTTGTCCCGCGTCCACCGAAGAGGAGATCGACTTGGCGACCGTTGCCGACAGCCTGCGTGTCGTTCCGGAGTTCGACCCGTCCGAATCCGACCAGATCGTCGAGATCCTGTCCTCCCGGCTCGACCGCCGGCTCGGTCGCTTCGACGACGACCAGGTCGAGCTCGAGATCTCGGTCAAGGAGCGTGATACGCCCTCCCAGCGGGTGGTCCTGGAGTGCTGGATCGCTGTCTCGGGGCACACGCGCTTCGTTGGTACCTCGACCGAGGCGTCGCTGATGGCTGCCGTGCGCGAGACCGCAGAAGACGTGTATACGCAGGTCGACCGCTTCCTCAACAAGCGCGAGGACTCTCGCCGAGACTGACCGGCGTGCGGGGTACCGCGCGCCGGAGGGGTGGAAACCATCGTTGCGCCGGGTGCCGCTCCTTCACTGGCCACCGCGTTGCGCGCCTTCGGTGTTGCCATCAGCACGGCCACCTGTGCCTACGCCGCCTGACACGGCGATGGTCGCCTACGTCCGCCGTCGCTGACTTGAGCGTTTCTATGGGCGGACGCTCACCTGTTACCTACGGCCGCTGACCCGCCCGCAACCACTGCGATGCTGACAGTGGCCCGTCCTCCATGCGAGGGTGAGGGTCCGGGAGTCCGCCGCCGGTCTGACTCGCGTAACCACTGGACCG
>CAZDIF010000186.1:0-5467 GCA_964505365.1 uncultured Actinomycetota bacterium | reverse complement strand
CCGGTCTGGTAGGCGTCGACGGCGGCGAACTGGCCGGCGAGGCCGATGTGGGCGCGAGCGCGGGTCGGCTCGGCGAGCACGTCCACGCCGGCGACGCGCACATCGCCGCGGTCGGGCTTCAGCAGCGTCGCCAGCACCCGGATCAGGGTGGTCTTGCCGGCTCCGTTCGGACCGAGCAGGGCGTAGACCGTGCCCCGATCGAACGACAGGCTGACGCCGTCCACCGCGACGACGTCACCGAAGCTGACGTGGACGTCGCAGACGTCGACGATGGGTTCGCCACCCGGCCGCCGGGCGGCGGTGGTTCGGGTGTCGGTCATGGGAGACTCCTGTGGTCAGCGCACGTCGGCGAGGGCGTCGAAGACCTCGCGGACGTGACGGTCGACGGGGCCGCGACCACCGGTGTGGATCCAGCGGCGCACGGCCAGCCGCATCCCGGCGCTCGCCGCGGCGCCGATCGCCTGCGGGCGGACGTCGTCGGGATCGGTGCCGGTGCGCACGGCGGCGGCGTGGACGAGGCGCTGCTCGATGGCGACGAACCCCGAGAAGAGCGTGATGGCCAGTTCCGGATGGTCGGCCAGGACCCGCTTGCGCAGGTGCATCTGCTCCAGCGTCGGCAGGGTCTCCTGCAGGTGGCCCGCCAGCGTCTCGCGCAGGTCGGCGAGCAGGTCACCGGTCGGCCCGCCGGACTCGAAGTCGGCCAGGCGCTCGTCGGAGGGCACCTCGGGCGGCTCGCCGACGATCGCCTCCTCCTTCGAGGCGAAGTAGTTGAAGAACGTCCGCGGCGACACGTCGACGCGGGCACAGATCTCGTCCACCGTGACGTCGGCGCCCCGCTCGACGGCGAGCGCGAGGGCAGCCTGCTGCAGGGCCTGGCGCGTGGCGCGCTTCTTGCGCTCGCGCAGGCCCGGTCGGGGGTCGGTCGGGGGCGGCATGACCGCACATTCTTTCAGTGACTGCAATCTTGCGCAAGTTGCAGTCTCACGGTGTGCCCGGTGCGCACGGGTCGGCGGATGTGCTCCCCGACCGTCGACGACGCCTATCCTTCGCCAGGATGCGCACGCCCCTGCGGACCTTCCTCGTCTCCCTCCTGCTGGTGGGACTGCTCCCGGGCGTCTCGACGGCCGACCCCGAGGACGTCCGTCGGGACCTGCAGTCCGCCCGCGAACGGCTGGCCGAGCTCGACGCGACCGTGTCGCTGGCCGTCGAGGAGTACAACGTCGCGGCGGATCGGCTCGAGCGGCTCGAGGCCACCCGGGAGGAGACCGAGGGCCGCATCGAGACGCTGACGGCCGAGGTCGCCGAGCTCGAGGACCTCACCGCCGCGTTCGTCCGCTCGATGTACATCCGGGGCCCGTCGACCGGCATGGAGACGCTGTTCGACGCGACCGAGGTCGCCGCGGCCGGACGCGACCTGATGGTCATGGACCGGATCTCCCGACAGCGCCACGGCGAGCTGGAGCAGCTCGCGGTGCGCCGGGGCGAGCTCGACGAGGCACGCGAGGCCCTGGACGTGCAGGTCGAGGAGGCCCGCAAGCGCGCCGCCGAGATGGAGCAGGAGCGCGAGCAGGTCGAGGCACTGATCGCGGCCCAGCGCGACGAGGTCGACCGCCTGCGCGAGGACCTCGCCGAGGCCGAGAGCGCCCAGGCCGAGGCCGAGCGCCGCGCCCGCGAGGAGGCCGCCCGGCGGGCGGCAGCCGCGGAGGCCGCGGCGGCACAGGCGGCCGCACAGCAGGCGGCCCAGGAGCAGGCGACCGAGCAGGCCCCGGAGCCCACGACCGACCCCGCACCGGCGCCCACCAGCGAGCCACCGCCACCGGAACCCGAGCCCGCGCCGGAGGGCACGCGCTCGGGGGCACAGACGGCCGTGGACGCCGCCCTGTCGCAGGTCGGCAAGCCCTACGAGTACGGCGCGGAGGGTCCCGACAGCTACGACTGCTCTGGACTGATGCTGTGGTCGTGGCGCCACGCTGGCGTGGAACTGCCCCGCACCTCGCGCGGCCAGTACGCCGGGACGACCCGGATCAGCCGCGCTGAGCTGCAGCCCGGCGACCTCGTGTTCTTCGGCTCGCCCATCCACCACGACGCCATGTACATCGGCGACGGCAAGGTCGTCGAGGCGCCGTACACCGGCAAGAACGTGCGGGTGTCGTCGACCGCCCTGTCCCGCAGCGACATCGCCGGGTACGGACGGGTGTGAGCGGCGGCGCCCGTCTCGGCGTCGACGTCGGCGGCACGTTCACCGACCTCGTGCTCGCCCGCGGCGACGGCACCGTGCAGGTCGCCAAGGTGCCGTCCACGCCGCAGGACCAGGCCGAGGGAATCCTCGCCGGGGTCGACGCGCTCGACCTGCGCCCCGCGGACCTCGCCCGGTTCGCCCACGGCACCACGGTCGCGACGAACACGGTGCTCGAGCGGGACGGCGCCGACGTGGTGCTGGTGACGACCGCCGGGTTCGCGGACCTGCTCACCATCGGCCGGCAGCACCGTCCCACCCTGTACGACCTCACCGTGGCCCGGCCCGAGCCGGTCGTGCCGCGGGGCCGGGTCGTGGAGGTGGAGGAACGCCTCGATGCGGACGGGTCGGTGGTCGTCCCGCTGTCCGACGCCGAGGTGGACCGGGTGGTCCAGGCCGTGCGCGCGCTCGCCCCGGACGCGGTGGCGATCTGCCTGCTGCACGCCTTCCGCGACCCGTCGCACGAGCAGCGCCTCGAGGACGCACTGGCCGACCTCGACGTCCGGGTCAGCCGGGCGACCGCCCTGCTGCCGACCTTCCGCGAGTTCGAGCGTGCCTCGACCACCGCGCTGAACGCGTACGTGGCCCCGAGGATGGACGGGTACCTGCGATCGCTGGAGCGCCGCCTCGATGACGCGGCGGGCGACGACCCGGCACCCCGCATCGAGGTGATGCGGTCGGGCGGCGGCACCTTCGATGCCGCCCTCGCGGCGCGCGAGCCCGTGCACACGCTGCTGTCCGGACCGGCGGCGGGCGCCTGGGGCGCGGCGGCAGTCGCCCGTGAGGTCGGGCTGCCGGACGCCGTCGCCTTCGACATGGGCGGGACGTCGTCGGACGTGACGCTGATCCGGGACGGCCGGCCGCAGGTGACGACCGGGGGGTCGATCGACGGCCTGCCGTTCGCGGTCTCGACCACGGCCATCCACACGGTCGGCGCCGGCGGGGGCTCGATCGCGTGGCGCGACGACGGCGGCGCACTGCGGGTCGGCCCGCGGTCCGCGGGCGCGGAGCCCGGGCCCGCCTGCTACGGCCGCGGCGGGACGCAGCCGACCGTGACCGACGCCGACCTGCTGCTGGGGCGGCTCGACGCGACGACCCGGCTGGGCGGCTCGCTGGCCCTCGACGTCGACGCCGCCCGGGCCGCGGTCGCCACGCTCGCCGACGAGCTGGGCCTGTCGACCGAGCGCACCGCCCGCGGCATCGCCGAGGTCGTCGAGGCCGAGATGGCCCGGGCCCTGCGCGTCGTCAGCGTCGAGCAGGGCCACGACCCGCGCGACCTGGCGCTGCTGGCGTTCGGCGGGGCGGGTGGCCTGCACCAGGCGGCACTGGCCCGCGAGGTGGGCTTTCCGCGCGTGGTCGTTCCCCCCTCGGCCGGGGTGCTGTCCGCGATCGGCCTGCTGGCGGCCCCGGTCACGGCCGAGGCGTCCCGGACGGTCCTGGTCGACCTCGACGACGCCGACCTGGCCATGCTGGAGCAGGTGTGGGACGACCTCGCCGCCGAGGCGCGCGCCAGCCTCGACGCCCAGGGCGTCGCGGTCGAGCACCTCGGGCGCACCGGCGACCTGCGCTACCGGGGCCAGGCGTTCGAGCTGGCGGTGCCGGTCGCGGAGGTGACCAGGCCGGCGCTGGCCGACGCGTTCCACGCCGCCCACCGCGATCGGTACGGCTACGACCAGCCGGACGTCCCCGTCGAGGTGGTCACCCTGCACGTGCGCGCCGAGGGCCCGACCCCCGAGGTGCCGCTGCCCCGGTGGACCGGCGGCGGCCCGGCCGACGACGCGGTGGTGGCCACGCGACGGCTGCGGGTGGACGGCACGGAGTGCGACGTGGTCGTGGTCGAGCGCGCCCGCCTGGCCGCCGGCGAGCAGCTTGCCGGCCCGGCGGTCGTGACGGGGCTGGAGTCGACCGTCTGGGTCGCGGCGTGGCAGGCCGCGCGCGTGGACGAGGTCGGCGCACTCCACCTGGAGGCCCAGGATGGCCGTTGACCCCATCACGCTCGAGGTGGTGCGCAATGCCCTGGTCGGCGTCGCGGAGGAGGCGGGCGCGGCCCTGCGGCGCACCGCGTCGTCGCCGAACATCAAGGAACGGATGGACTGCTCCACGGCCGTGTTCGACGCCGAGGCGCGGATGGTGGCGCAGGCCGAACACATCCCGGTGCACCTCGGATCCATGCCGGCCAGCGTGCACGCGGCCATCGAGGCGTTCGACGACCTCGGCCCGGACGACCAGGTGCTGCTGTCCGACCCGTTCGCCGGCGGGACGCACCTGCCGGACTGGACGCTGGTGGCACCGGTCGACGTCGACGGGCGCCGCGTCGGGTACGTGGCGACGCGGGCGCACCATGCGGACGTGGGCGGGTCGGCGCCGGGGTCGATGCCGGCCGACGCAACCGAGGTGTTCGCCGAGGGGCTGCGGATCCCGCCGGTGCGGCTGGTGCGAGACGGCCGGGAGGACCGCGACGTGCTGGCGCTGCTGCTGGCCAACACCCGTACGCCCGAGGAGCGCGTCGGCGACCTGCGCGCCCAGGCGGGCGCCAACCGGCTGGCTGCCCGGCGGATGGCCGAGCTGGTGGCCCGGCACGGGCACGACGGCTTGGCCGAGGCGATGGCCGCCACCCTCGACCACGCGGAACGCACGGTGCGGGCCACGCTGCGGGACGTCCCCGACGGCGAGGCGACGTTCACCGACTGGCTCGACGGCGACGGCATCGACGCGGTGGACGTGCCGATCACGGCTCGCGTCCGGCTGACGGGCGAGCAGCTGGACGTCGACTTCGACGGCACCGCGGACCAGGTGGCCGGCAATGTCAACGCGCCGTTCGCCGTGACCGTGTCGGCGGTGGTGTACGTGCTGCGGGCCGTGTTCGCCCCGGACGTCCCGGCCAACGACGGGGCGACCCGCCCGCTGACCGTGAACGCCCGCGAGGGCTCGATCGTGCGTCCGGTGCCGCCGGCCGCCTGTGCCGCCGGCAACGTCGAGACCTCGCAGCGCATCGTCGACGTCGTGCTGGGTGCGCTGGCGGAGCTGGTCCCCGACCGGGTGCCGGCGGCCAGCCAGGGGACGATGAACAACACGCTGGCCGGCGGCCTCGACCCGAGGACGGGCCGCCGGTTCTCGTACTACGAGACGCTCGGCGGCGGGGCCGGTGCCGGACCCTGGGGTCCCGGTACCTCGGGCGTGCAGGTGCACATGACCAACACCCGCAACACCCCGGTCGAGGCGTTCGAGGTC
>CAZDIF010000185.1:0-5476 GCA_964505365.1 uncultured Actinomycetota bacterium | reverse complement strand
CCCTGTCGTGTCCTCCTCGTCGCTGCCGTCACCGCCCGCGGAGGCCCTGCAGCGCCTGCTGCCGCCCGAGGTGGACCTCGCCGACCCCCCGCGGCATGCGTCGTCGCGGCCGGTGCTGCTGGGGATGGTGTGGTCGAGGTTGGGGCGGGCCGACCTCGCCTGGGCGTTCTGGGACCGGGTCGGGACCACCCGTCTCCGCCCGTGGCTGGCGGCCGAACGTGGCCGGGTCCTGCGCGAGCTCGGCCTGCACGCCGAGGCCGAACACCTCGAGTGGCCCGCCCTGGCCGCCGCCGAGGACCCGGTCGACCGGGCCATGCTGCAGGTCTCGCTGACCGCCGACGCCGTCGGCCGCGGCGACCTCCCCACGGCGGTCCGCCGGCTGGCGGTCGCCGAGGCCGCCGTCGCCGACCTCCCCGATTCACCCCGTGCGGCCCGGCAGCGCCTCCGCCTCACCTGGGTCCGCACCGAGGTCGTCTGGGCCCGTGGCGACCAGCCCACCGACGACGGCCTCCCCCGCCTGGGGCCCGACGGCCAACTCGACCTCCCGGACGACCTCGCCCACGGCACGGCCTTCCACCGCGCCAAGGCCCTGCTGTTCGCGGGGCTCGTCCACCACTCCCTCGCCCTGCTGGACCTGGCGCTGGCCGACGGCCCGCCCGTGCTGGCCTGGGCCATCCACCTCGCCCGCGCCGACCACGGTGCCCCCGATGCCGAGGCAGCCGCCGCCGACGCCTGGCGCGCCATCCACCCCCCGCCGCCGTACGCCGACCAGGTCGCCGCCACCCCGACAGCGCACCGGCTTCGAGCGATAGCCTGCGACCATGCGGGTTCACCGGGGCGCGACGGTCGTGGGGATGCTGGCCCTCCTGGCCACGGCATGCCAGGGGGCGGGTGACGGGACGGCTGCCGACGTCACCCCATCGACGCCCCCGACCGCCAGCGCCACGTCCCCGACGGCCCCCGCGACCGTCGACGTGGACGCAGTTGCCGACTGCCCCGGGCTGGCGGTCGCGCTGGTCGACGCGCTCCAGCAGTACGTCGACTCGTTCGCCGGCGTGTCGGCCGAGGTGGTGCCCCGGGTCGCCGAGGCCGCCGGCCCGGACCTGCAGACGGTCACCGCCGACCTGCGTGGACGGGCCGAGGAACTGGGCTGTGACGCCGCCACGATGGGCCCGCTGGTCCGCGACGAGCTGGACCGCCTCGAGGCCGACTCGCCGGTGCAGGAGGCCGTCGTCCAGACGCTGCGCAGCGACCCGCTCGGCACGCTCGACCCGTCGGACCCCGACCCCGTCACGGTGACGGTCTCCTCGGCGGAGCAGCTGGTCCATGCGCTGGCCACGGTCGGATCCGGGTCCACGATCCGGCTCGATCCCGGGACCTACGAGCTCGACGATGCCCTGGTCCCGCTGCGGCCGGTGACGATCGAGGGAGCCGGTGCCGAGGACACGGTCCTGCGCTCGACCTCCCCCGGAGCCGCCGTGGTCCTCGCCACCGACGGGCAGGTCCACCTCGACGGCCTGGCGGTCGAGCACGTCGGCGAGGAGCCGGCCTCCGTGATCGTCGTCCACTCCGGTGGGTACCGGCTGGAGGACCTCGCCGTGCGCGGTGGCACGGCCGACGACGACGGCGCCGGCGGCTTCGGCGTGCTGCTGCGTCCCGCGGCCACGCTGCTCACGGGCCCAGCGTCGGCGGACGGCCGGACCGTTCGTGACGTCCGCCTCGAGGACAACGAGGGTGGTGGGATCCTGGTCGCGGGACCGCAGGAACCGTCGCTCTCGGAGATCACGGTGACCGGCTCCAGCGGGTGCGGCGTCTGCTGGATCGGCCGGGCCGCCGGCACACTCACGACCGCCACGATCACGGGCCAGCAGACGGGCGTCCGGGTCGAGGAATCCGCGCACCCGACGGTGACCGGTGTGGCCGTCGAGGATGCCGGCGTCGGGATCGCGCTCGTGGGCTCCGGCTCACCACGGATCCGTGACGTCACCGTGTCCGGTGAGGGCGAGGCCGGGATCGTCGTCGGGGAGCAGGCCCGCCCGGAGCTGCGGGGCGGCGACCTCGCGGTCGACGGCGAGGTGGGCCTGATGTGGCTGGGCGAGGCAGCCGGCAGCGCCGACGACGTGACGATCCGGACGTCCCGCATCGGCGTGCAGGTCGACGAGGACGCCACGCCGACGCTCCGCGACCTCGTGATCGAGCAGGTCGGCGACCTCGCCGTGGTCGCCACCGGCAGCAGCGGCGGGACGCTCGACGGGTGCCGGTGCGACGGGACGGACAGCGGCGTGATCGCCCTCATCGAGGACACGTCCCTGGCGGTCACCGGTGAGGACGCCTGCGAGGTCGTCGACGACCGGGAGCGTTAGGCCGTTGCGTCCCTGACCGCGACCGGCCAGGGATGCCGGGGCCGCCGCGACCGCAGCGCCGCCAGTGCGAGGGCCAGCAGGGCAGCCCAGGCGGCAGCGGGTGGGATGCCACCCGACGGATGCGTCGGATCGCTTGTGGTCGGGGCAGACAGCACCCGCCGGATGACATCCACGATTGCAGCCCCTCCGGCCGTGACGGCCACGACGGCGCCATGACTGGCGTCGGCGAGGGCCCACGCGGACCTGACTGCGACGGCCGGTCGGACCGGCGGTGCAGGGAGGGGCTTCGGATCCGCCACCGGGGCGCGGGGCTCGATCGGCGGGGGGGCGGTGCCGACCGGGCGCTCGGGCCCCGGGGCGGATCCGGCGACCACGCTGTCGCGTGACAGCGTGCGGGTGGCCCCGGCGAACAACCGCTGGTCAGCGGTCGCCGGGCCCACCACGCCTGGAGCAGGTTCGCCCAGGGTCGGAAGCTGGTTGGTCGGGACCGTGGCGCGGGCGGCCACCGTCCCGTCGGTGTGCGAGGTCGTGGGCGTGGGCACGGACCACACGGCTGCCCCGGGCTCGAGCGTCGGGGCCATGAGGCCGCCGTGTGCATGGTCGAGGCCGAGCACGTGCCCCAGCTCGTGGAGCAGGACGGTGAGCAGGTCCATCTGGCCGTCGGCGTGGCCTGCGACGTGCCAGCCCCAGCCGGCAGCGTCGACGTCGATCGTGACCACGCGGCCGGCCGTCGTGGCCAGCGCGGCGCCGGGCAGGTCCTCCACCCGGAGGGTGAGGTCGTCGAGCATCGCGGCGTCGCCGTGCTCGCGCCATGCCGCGACGGCGACGGGCAGCAGGTCGAGGGCCAACCGCTCGGTCGTCGCCCAGTCGGTGGTGACCGGGTCGGACGGCAGGCTCGCCGCCATCAGGGATTCGGAGTCGCTGCCCTCCAGCCCGTCGGTGCGGATCCGCAGCCGGTCGACGGACAGGGTGCCGTCGGCGGCGAGGAGCCCGAAGGCGCCGTCCACGACCGCGCTGTTGAACGCGGCGCTGTCCACGAACGCGCCGTCGACGGTGATGCTGACCGACGCCCCCTGCAGGGTGAGTCGCAGCTGGTACGGACGGTCGGCGTCGATGGTCCACGGGATGGCCGCCTCGACCACCCAGCCGCGGCGTGGCTCGACGTGGCCGACGAGCACCTCCTGTGCCGCCTGGTCGAGGACCACGAACTTGAGGTCGTCCGTGTCGTAGGCGTCGAACACGATGCCACCGAGACCGCCGGCCGGCAGCTGCAGGTCGACCGTGAGCTCGAGGTAGGCGTTGGGCTGCAGGCGCCCACCGAGGTCGACGAACGTCAGTGCCGATCCGGTGTCGTCGGGCGTGCCGTGCAGGTGGCCGCCGTCGACCGTCCAGTCGCCGGTGGTGGGCACGGAGACCACGCCGGGCCCGTCGTCGAACTCCTCGGTGACGTCGAGGGTGATCGTGGGCGGCAGGACCTGCACGCTGACGTCGTCGAACCGGCCACGGGCGTTGTCCGACCCCACGCCGACCAGGCCCTTGTTCAGCGGCACCTCCACCCCGTCGAGGATGCGGGCCTCGAACGTGTGCGTGAAGACGTCCTTGCCCTCGGCCACGACGGTGACGGTGGTGCCGTTGACGGCGACCAGCAGCTGGTACCAGGTGTCGTACTTCACCCCGCCCTTGACCGAGCCCTTCACGTCGACGATCCAGCCGTCGGCGGTCCGTCGACCCATCACCAGCTTGTTGGTGGACTGGTCGATGCCGGCGAACTTGAAGTCGGTCGGGGCGAAGTAGTCGAAGATGACGTAGGCGTTGGCCTTCCACCCGGCGGTCGGCTTGTCCATGTACACGCGGGCGTGCACCTCGTAGTAGACCGGCAGGTACTCGTCGACGTAGAACACCGCGGCGGCGTCCTGGCCGAGGGACTCCGCCGACACGGCCAGCGTCCCGGACGTGACCTCGAAGGCGCCGCTGTCGCGGAAGAAGCCGTGGCTGGAGGCGCTGCCGCCGCTGTTGAAGTCGGCCGACCGCAGCACGTCCCGCCGGCCGCCGGGGATGTTGCCGGGCTGCGGGTCGGACGGGCCGCCGGTCTGCTCCTGCCACAGGCCGTGGTCCTGCTGGATGATGAGCCCGAGCTCGCCGTGCGGCTCGCCGTTGCGGTCCGGGTCGGTGCCGTCCTCGTGGCGGGTCGGGTCGGCGCCGTCGCTGGCGGACACGGCGTAGAGGAACTCGAACAGCCACGGCGGCACCTGGCGGGACACCGTCGCGATGCCGAACGGTGCGAACGGAACGATGTAGCTGTTGAACTCGCCGACCCAGTCGATCAGCCGGTCGCCGCCGGTGTTGCCGATCAGCACGTCCAGCCCGGCCCCGCCGTAGGCGCGGTCCTCGTACAGCGGGTGGGTGTCAGGCACGTCGTTGTCGGCCGGCTCGTACGACCGGCCGTTCTGGTCGCCGTCCTCGCCCTCGACCCGGACGAGCCGCACGTCGTCGGCGTCGCTGAGGTCGTTGCCCCAACCGGCGTAGAGGTGATCCCGTCCGGTGCCGCCGACCATCCAGTCGTTGCCGAGGTCGCCGAAGACCTTGTCGCCGCCGTCCGAGTTGCGGTGCGCGAACTCGAGGCAGTCGCCGTTGGGGGCGTGCTCGACGCAGCCGTCCAGCGTCGGGCCCTCGTCGGCGTAGAGGTTGAGGAACCACTGCAGGCCGGTGCCGGACTTGTCGACGGTGCCGTCGGCGTTCAGCAGGATGGTGCGGCGCGGGTCGAACTCGTCGTACAGGGCGAACTCACCGAGCCGGTCGGCGATCGGGCCGGTGTCGTGCCACGCGTCGTCGTCCTGGCCGAAGTGCAGCAGGTCGCCGGGGTTGAACGGCCGCGTCCAGTCGGTGCGCACCGCGTCGCTGGTGCCGTCGCCATCGACGTCGGCCAGCAGCCCGGCCTCGTACACCTGCGTGTAGGCGTTCCAGATCGCCTCGCCGCCGGCGATGGCGTCGTCGCCCGCACCGCCGTGGAGGAAGTCGCCGGCGATCCCGCGCGGCTCGCCGAACGGCGGGTTCTCGTTGTTGCGGTGGCCGATCTCGTCCGGGTAGTTCGGCAGGATCTCGCCGCCCAGGCC
>CAZDIF010000184.1:0-5490 GCA_964505365.1 uncultured Actinomycetota bacterium | reverse complement strand
ACGGCGTCATGCCGCAGACGGTCGAGGCCATCCAGCACGCCCAGGCGGCCGAGGTCCCGATCGTCGTGGCCATCAACAAGATGGACGTCGAGGGCGCCAACCCCGACAAGGTCAAGGGCCAACTCGCCGAGCACGAGGTCGTGGTCGAGGAGTACGGCGGCGAGATCCCCGCGGTCCCCGTCTCCGCGCTGCAGCGCGACGGGCTCGACGACCTCCTCGAGGTCGTGCTCCTGCAGGCCGACCTGCTCGAGCTGAAGGCCAACCCGGACAAGGACGCTCGCGGTCGCGTCGTCGAGGCACACCTCGACCGCGGTCGCGGCCCGGTCGCCACGGTGCTGGTCCAGGCCGGCACGCTCAAGCGCGGCGACATCCTCGTCGCGGGGACCGCCGACGGGCGCATCCGCGCCATGTTCGACGAGCACGGCAACCAGGTCGAGGAGGCCGAGCCGGCCCGTCCGGTCCAGGTGCTCGGGCTCAACGAGGTCCCCGAGGCCGGCGACGAGTTCCGCGTCGTCACCGAGGAGCGTTTCGCCCGCGACGTGGCCGAGCGACGTGCGACCCGCGAGCGCCGTGCCGAGTTGGCCTCCCAGGCCCGCCCGAAGACGCTCGAGGAGCTCACGGCCGAGGTCAAGGAGGGCGAGAAGGAGGTCCTCAACGTCCTCATCAAGGCCGACGTGTCCGGCTCCGCCGAGGCGCTCGAGGACGCGCTGTCCACGATGGACCTCGACGAGGTCAAGATCCGCGTGGTCGGCAAGGGCGTCGGGGCCATCAACGAGTCCGACGTCGGCCTGGCGGAGGTCTCCGACGGCATCATCATCGGCTTCAACGTCCGCCCCGGCGCGAAGGCCCGCGAGGCCATCGAACGCTCCGGTGTGGACGTGCGCCTCTACAAGATCATCTACGAGGCACTCGAGGACATCGAGCGGGCCGTCAAGGGGCTGCTCGGACCCGAGTTCCAGGAGCAGATCATCGGCGAGGCCGAGGTCCGCGAGGTCTTCAAGGTGCCGAAGGTCGGCTTCGTGTTCGGGTGCATGGTCACCCGCGGCGTGGTGAAGCGGGACGCCGGCGTCCGCGTCATCCGCGACGGCGTCGTGCTCACCGAGGACACCATGTCGTCGCTGAAGCGGTTCAAGGACGACGCCCAGGAGGTCCGCGAGGGCTTCGAGTGCGGCATCGGCCTCAACAAGTTCCAGGACGTGAAGGAAGGCGACGTCTTCGAGGCCTTCGAGACCGTCGAAGTGGAGCGGGTGTGATCGAAACGCCCGACAGATGGAGCGGGTGTGATCGAGACACCCGACATGGAGCGCAGGTGACGTGACGGACGGGCCGGGCCGCGTGCACGTCGGCGTGATGCGCGTCGACGTGCACCTGCCCGCGGTCCAGTCCCTGAAGGGCAAGCGGGCGCTGCTCAACCGCGCCAGGGCCGCGCTGCGCGACCGGCTGGATGCCTCGGTCGCCGAGATCGGGTTCCAGGACACGTGGCAGCGCGCCGCCCTCGGCATCGGCGTGGTCGCCGGCACCCCCACCGGGGTCGATCGCGTCCTCGACCGCGTCGTCGCGGTGATCGAGCGTGACCCGGCCGTCGTCGTCACCGGCGTGGTGTCGATGGCCGACGTGCTCGACGCCGACGAGAGTGATCCCACCGCCGGTCTGCTGGCGCTGCGCGGGGTCCTGCCCTCCACCGCCGCACCGGACGACACAGAGGAGGAATCATGGCACGGGTCAACCGACGACTCGACCAGCACGTGAAGGAGGCGGTCGCCCGGATCGTCGAGGAGGAGATCGCCGACCCGCGCCTCAACCTCGTGACCATCACCGACGTGGAGGTCACCGCCGACCAGAAGTACGCGACCGTCTACTGGACGGCGCTGGACCGCTCGCTGGTCTCGGGCGACCGGGGGACCGGCGGTGACCCGCTGCCCACCGAGGACGACGTCGCCGACGGGTTCGAGGCTGCCCGGGCGCGGATCCAGTCCATGGTCGCCCGGCAGGTGCGTACCCGGAACACGCCGGAGCTGCGCTTCCGCCCCGACCCCGTCGCGTCGCAGGCCGCGCGTGTCGAGGACCTCATCCGCCGTGTGAGGGAAGAAGAGGACCGCTGAGCGTGGGACGTCGAACGCGCGACCCGGACGTGCACGGCGTGCTGGTCGTGGACAAGCCGGCCGGTCCCACCAGCCACGACGTCGTGGCCCGGGTCCGCCGTGCCCTCGGCGTGCGACGCGTGGGCCACACCGGCACGCTCGACCCGGCGGCGACGGGCGTGCTCGTGTGCGCCGTCGGACGCGCCACCCGGCTGGTGCCGTTCCTGCAGGGTGGGCCGAAGACCTATGCCGCCACGGTGGTGCTCGGCCGCGAGACGGATTCGCAGGACGCCGACGGCGAGGTCATCGCCGAGGCGGACGCGTCGCACCTCGACGAGGACGACGTGTGCGCCGGGCTGAAGTCCTTCGTGGGCGAGATCCAGCAGGTGCCACCGATGGTCTCCGCCGTGAAGGTCGGCGGCGAGCGGCTGCACGAGAAGGCTCGCCGCGGCGAGGTCGTCGAACGCGAGCCCCGGGCGGTCGTCGTCCACGACCTCGTGCTGGACGAGTTCGTCCCCGGCTCCCGGGCGACGTGCTCGTTCCTCGTGACGTGCTCCGCGGGCACGTACGTGCGCACGATCGCCCACGACCTCGGGCAGCTCCTCGGTGTCGGCGGCAGCCTCACGGCACTGCGGCGCCTGTCCACCGGGGGGTTCGGGCTGGAGGACGCCCTGCCCCTCGACGAGGTGGACGAGCTGGGGGAGCGGCGCGAACTGCGTCCCCGGCTGGTACCGGTCGACGAGGCCCTGCGCCTGCTGCCCACCGAGGTCGTCACCGACGAGGTGGTCGCCGGCCTCGTGCACGGCCAGTCGATGCCCGGACGGGGCCACGACGATGCCTATGCGGTCCATGACCCGCAGGGGCGCCTGGTCGGCGTGTACCGGGACCACGACGGGCGCGCACGGCCCGAGACCGTCATGCTGCGGCCCGAGGACCTGCGCCAACCGGTCGCCGACGACGGCACCGGCTGACCCCGGTCGATCGACCACCGGCCGGGAGTGCGCCGGACCGAGGACGGGGGAGTGCCCCCGCGGGCTTCGTACGGTGAAGGTGTTGCCCGCGAAGGAGAGGCCGATGCCTCGTTCACCGGAAGCACCCACGGAGGAACGCGACACCCAGGTCCATGAGCCGGAGGTCCGCGAGCGCCGCGTCGAGACCCAGCCCGTCAGCGCCGCGATGCCGTCGATCGCCATGGTCTGCGCCGTGCTCGGGCTGCTGGCGGGGATCGTCTCGCTGCTCGGCATCTTCCAGCTGCTCACCGGGCTGGTCGGCGTCGTGCTCGGCGTCGCCGGCGTGGTCCTCGGTGTCCTGGCCTGGATCCAGGCCCGCCGCAACCCGCTGGTCGCCAGTGGGACGGCCATCGCCGGCACCGTGCTGAGCATCGGCGCGCTGGTCCTGGCCGGGATCAGCATGGCGATGATCGGCGGTGAGATGCGGGACCTCGAGAGTGCCGTGACCCAGCTCGAGTCCGAGGCGGAGGACCTCGGCAGCCAGGTCGAGGAGGGCGCGGAGGACGCCGCCGACGAGGTCACCGACTGATCTCGTTCGCCCATCCGACCGGGTCGGCCCCACGGGGCCGGCCCGTCGACGTGCGGCGCCTATCATCGCGGCCCCGCCCCGATGTGAGAAGCCGCACCCGTGTCCGACGGCCCCGTCCGCGTCGCCCGGCACCTCGACGAGGTGCCACCGGCCGACTCGATCGTGACCATCGGGGTGTTCGACGGCGTGCACCGGGGCCACCGGACCCTGATCGGCCGGGCACGGCGGCAGGCCGAGGAGCAGGGGCTGCGCAGCGTGGCCGTCACCTTCGACCGCCATCCCATGGAGGTCGTGCGCCCCGGGTCGCAGCCGAGCTACCTGCAGACGCTGGACCGCAAGATCGCGTCACTGCTGGACGAGGGAATCGACCTCGTCTACGTGCTCACGTTCGACCACGCGTTCTCCCAGCAGTCGGCCGACGAGTTCATCCAGCAGACGCTGGCCGGCCCCATCCGGGCCCGGCGGGTCATCGTGGGCTCCAACTTCCGGTTCGGTCGCGGCGCGGAGGGCGACGTCACGGTGCTGGCCGACCGCGGCCGGGAGCTGGGGTTCGAGGTGGAGGCCGTCACGCTGCTGGAGGTCGAGGGTGTGGCGATCTCGTCGACCGAGATCCGCGACCGGATCGCCCGCGGCGAGGTCGAGTGGGCCGCCGAGGGCCTGGGACGTCCGCACGTGCTCGAGGGCGTCGTCGTCCGTGGTGAGGCCCGGGGCGCGACCATCGGGTTCCCCACGGCCAACGTCGAGGTCGACGACCGCATGCAGGTGCCGGCCAACGGCGTGTACGCGGGCCACGCGACCGTCGAGCGCGAGGGCCCGGCGCACCCGATGGTGGTCAACATCGGCACGCGGCCGACGTTCGGCGGCGAGCAGGTCACGGTCGAGGCCCACCTGCTCGACGCCGACCTGGACCTGTACGGCCGGCACCTGGCCCTGAGCTTCGAGCACCGCCTGCGCGACGAGCAGCGCTTCGACGGCATCGACGAGCTCAAGGCCCAGATCGCCGCCGACGTGGCCCGGGCACGCGAGTTGCTCTGATCCGAGCGCGCGGACGCGTGCGTGCGCCGCGCGACCGGGGGATGTGGCGCCGTGGGTGCGGCCACCGTAGACTTCGCCCCACGACCTGATCCCCAGGTCGTCTCGCCGTGCCCGTTCGGGCCATGGGACACCGTCACCCCCGCGCCGCCACGGCGGCCGCGGGCGCACGGGTCCCCGACGCCCGGCGGCGCAGGACGACACACAGGAGACACCGTGGCCGTCGAGCTTCCCGCCGACAAGCAACAGATCATCGAACGCTTCGCCCAGCACGAGGGCGACACCGGATCCCCTGAGGTCCAGGTCGCCCTGCTCACCCAGCGCATCAGCCACCTGACCGAGCACCTGCGCAACCACCACGGCGACCACCACACCCGCCGTGGCCTGATGCAGATGATCGGCAAGCGTCGCCGCCTGCAGAACTACCTTCGCAGGAAGGACATCGATCGCTACCGCAAGCTGATCGCCGATCTGGAGCTGCGCAAGTGACCTGCCACGGCCGGGGCATGACGCCCCGGCCGTCGCGTTGTCCCTGAAGAAAACTGCACAACCCCACGACCCCGACGCCACGCGCCCGCGTGCGGTCCGGCCGGTCGGTCGTCAGTGGAGACACCTCGAAGCGAAGCCGACCTTCGTGCTCGAGATGCCTGCACTGATGTACCGGCGCCCGACCACACGTCGAGACGCGCCGTCGGGTCGTCGACCCCGGTCCGTCCGGGGACACCGACACCGACAAGGAGGCACCAGTTGGGTGCACTCGGTACACACGAACACTCCGTCGACATCGACGGCAAGACCATCACCTTCGAGGCCGGCAAGCTGGCCCAGCAGGCCGGCG
>CAZDIF010000183.1:0-5496 GCA_964505365.1 uncultured Actinomycetota bacterium | reverse complement strand
CGCAAGCCACCGGGTGAGCGGGTCGAGACGTTCGTCGAGCGGCAGATCCGCGAGGCGCAGGAGCGTGGCGAGTTCGACGACCTGCCCGGGTACGGCAAGCCGCTGCCCAACCTCGACCGCCCGTACGACGAGCTGTGGTGGGTCCGGAAGAAGCTCAAGGAGGAGGACCTCTCCTACCTCCCGCCGGCCCTGCAGATCCGCAAGGACATCGAGGAGGCCCGCGGGCGGATCGACCGTGCCCGCACCGAAGGTGAGGTCCGGCGGATCGTCGGCGAGCTCAACGAGCAGATCCGGGCGATGAACCGCACCAACCGCGACGGTCCGTTGACCGCCGTCTCACCGCTGGACGAGCAGCAGGTCGTCGACGACTGGCACGCGCGCCACGACACGCGATGACCGTGCGAGAAACCCGCGCCGGCGTGGGTTTTCGACGAGGTGGGCGCGGACGGTCCAGTGGCCGGGGGAGGCCCGTCGGCGGCTACCGTCCGGGTCCATGAGCACGAACCCCATCGACACCCTGACGGCCCGCGGCTTCGTCGCCGACGTCACCGACGAGGCGGGCCTGCGCCGCCTGTTCGACACCGAGCGGGTGACCTTCTACGTCGGGTTCGACCCCACCGCCTCGTCGCTGCACGCCGGCAGCCTCGTCGGGATGATGGCCATGAGCCACCTGCAGCGCGCTGGCCACCGCGCCATCGCGCTGGCGGGCGGCGCGACCGGCCGCATCGGCGACCCGTCGGGTCGGGACGCCGAGCGCGAGGTGATGTCCGAGGAGCAGCTGACGGCGAACCTCGCGGGGATCCGTCGTGACCTCGAGCGCGTCCTCGACCTCACCGACCCCGACCGCGGGATCCTCGTCGACAACCATGACTGGATCGGCCCGATCAGCTTCCTCGACTTCCTGCGGGACGTCGGCACCCACTTCTCGGTCAACGGGATGCTGAACAAGGAGTCGGTCCGCAAGCGCCTCGACCAGCGCGAGCAGGGGCTGACGTTCACCGAGTTCAGCTACCAGCTGCTGCAGGCCTACGACTTCGCCCACCTCCACGAGGCGTACGGGTGCCTGCTGCAGGGCGGCGGGACCGACCAGTGGGGCAACATCACCGCCGGCATCGACCTGTGCCGGCGCATGCACGGCGTCCAGGCCTACGGCCTGACCTGGCCGTTGCTGCTGACTGCCGACGGCGTGAAGTTCGGCAAGTCGGCCGGCAACGCCGTGTGGCTCGACCCCGACCTCACCTCCCCGTACGCCTACTACCAGTACTGGATCAACGCCGACGACCGCGACGTCGTGCGCTTCCTCAAGCTCTTCACCTACCTCGACCTCGACGAGATCGAGGAACTGGGGAGGGAGCACGAGGCCGACCCGGCGGCGCGCCACGCCCACCGGGTCCTGGCGCGCGAGGCCACCCGGGTGATCCACGGTGACGCCGGGGTCGAAGCGGCCGAGCGGGCCACGGCGGTGCTGTTCGGGTCCGAGCCGTTCACGGGGATGGACGACCGGGTGCTCGCGGACGCGTTCGCCGAGGCGCCGACGGTCGAGCGGCCACGTGCCGACCTCGACGACGGCGTGGGGCTGCTGCAGCTGCTCACCGACGCGGGCGCGACGAGGTCGAACGGGGAGGCCCGCACGCTCGTCCAGCAGGGCGCGGTGCGACTCAACAACGCCCGGGTCGAGGACCCGACCCGCACGCTGGGGCCGGACGACCTCGCCTCGCAGACGACGATGGTGCTGCGCGTCGGCAAGAAGCGGTACGTGCTGGCACGGTTCACCTGATCCGGCGTCGGGAGGGCGCATGCGGCTGGACACGGTGCACGTCCGCGACCACCGGACCGTGTGGGGACCCGAACTGGAGTTGCGCCTGGGCACGGCGGTGACCCTGCTGGTGGGGCCGAACCTGTCCGGCAAGTCCAACCTCGCCCGCGCGGTCGCGGCCGCCCTCGACACGCACGTCCCGTTCGACCTCGACCGTGAACGCCCCGGGCACCGTCCCGACGCGGTGCCGCAGGTCCGCCTCGGCTACCACGACCGAGCCCGCGGCCGTCCAGACCACGTGGAGGTCACGGTGTCGTGGCCGGCGGAGGGTCGCGTCGTCGACGTGCGCCCCGGCGGCCCGGCCGTCCCGGGGCCCGCCGTGCTGGCGTGGGCCGAGGACCGGCCGGCGGACACGCTGGCGCGCCTGGCCGGCGTGCTCGCGGACGAGGATCCCGAGGCGCTGGCGGCGGACCTGCTGCCGACCCTGCAGCGCGTCCTGCCCGAGGTCGCCGCCCTGTCCCTTCCGGACGGAGCCGGCGGCGACGTGATCGTGACCGACGGATCCGGGTACCGGGTGGGCGACCACACGCTGCGGGCCACCTTCGCGGCCGCGGTTGCCGGTCACCTGGTGCGGCAGGGCCTCGACCTCGCTGGCATCGTCGTCGAGGAGCCGGAGGTGTTCCTCCACCCGGCGGCGCAGGAGTCCCTGCGCGACGACCTGCTGGAGGTGGGGATCGCCGCGGACGCCCCGGTCCTGGTCACCACGGAGTCGGCGTTCATGGTGCCGCGGGTCGCCGAGACCCGGGTGGTCGCGCTGGCCCGGGACGCGGACGGCCGCACCCAGGTGGTCGGGACGGCGTCCGGGGACGAGCCGCAGGCGCCGCTGCTCGGTGGCCTGTTCCGCGACCCGGGGCTGGCCGCCGTGCTGGACCGGACCGGCGGGCTCCCGGTCGACACCGCGGGCGTGCTGGTCGTGGAGGGTGGCACCGACATCGCCTACCTGCGGGCCGCCGCCCGCGTCCTCGGCCGCGAGGACGCCCTGGCCCGCGTGGCCGTGCGGGAGGCCGGTGGCGCGCTGCCCGCGGCCCTGCTGGGGATCGTCCTGCGTGCCGAGACGGACCTGCCCGTGCTGGTCCTGCTCGACAACGACGACGCGGGACGTCGGGCGAAGGAGACCCTGGTCAGCCGGTTCGGCTTCGACAACCGCCGGCAGGTCACCACCTACGCAGAGGTCCTCGATGGGTACCCGCAGGACGCCGAGGCCGAGGACGTGTTCGACTGGCGGCTGGTGGAACGGTTCGTCGAGGAACAGGGGGACGGGGCCACACGCGGGCGGCGGATCCTGTACGACGACGCGTGGCACTTCGACCTCACCGCGGCCGCCAAGAGCGCGTTCGTCGGCTGGCTCGGGCGGCACCTCGACGAGGACACGTGCGGCAGCTGGGCCGCCGTCATCGATCTCGTCACCGAGCGGCTCGATGGCTCGTTGTCCGGGACGGACTGACCGTGCACCGGCCGGCTACAGCATCCACACCGGCAGCACGGCCGACGCGACGACGATCAGCAGGATCGCGACGCCGAAGACGACCAGACGAATGACTGACCCGTTCTCACCCACGTTCGCCCCTGTCCCCGGTTGGCGAGCCCACACTATGCGAGCAACCGAGCGCGTGCCAGTGGGACGGCCGGACAGGGCGGTGGCTGTTCGTGGTCTCGGTACCGTCGCGCACCCCATGGACCGGTCCCGATCCCTGCTCCCGTCCGCGCTGCTCGTCGGCGCGGTGCTGCTGCTGGCCGTGCTGGGCTGGCCGGTCGCCGCGAATGCCGCCGACACGACCGTGGGGGTGGCCGGCGAGGGGACCTCGGTCTTCAGCCCTGCCGACGTGACGGTGCACCCGGGCGACACCGTGACATGGAAGTGGATGGCAGACGAGGACCACACGGTCACCTTCGAGGACCCCAACGTGCCCTCCGGAGGCTGCGCGCTCGTGGCCAATTGCGAGGGCCACACCCACGTGGTCACGTTCGAGCAGGTGGGCACGTACTCCTACGCGGACAGCTTCTCGGAGTCCACGGGCGTGGTGCACGTCGTCGAACCGGAACCGGATCCCACCACGGACGATCCGCCCGAGTCCGAGGACCCCGGTTCGGGGGACGGCGGGGAGACGACCGAGCCGGACGGGCAGCAGACCACCTCGCCGGCCGACGACGGGGACGACGGCACGACGTCGGACTCGGGGGCTGACACCACCGACGACGGGTCGGGCTCGTCCGACGGCACCGACTCCGCCCCGCGGTCCGGAACCAGTGGATCGGTGGGCGCCGACGTCGTCGACCGCCAGACGCCCGAGGCGGCCTCGGAGGGCCCGGCGGTGGCCGCGGCCGAGCCCGACTTCCTCGAGGAGTTCCCTGAACCGCAGGCGCCCACGCCGTCCGAGGACGTCGGCGAGGTGGCCCTGCCCGACGACTCCGGCGGGCTCGCCCGGACGGTGTGGGGCACCATCGGCGGCCTGACCCTGCTCGGCACCGTCGGGGCCTTCGGACGGGTCGTGCTGCTGGCCGACCCCTGGGCGGCCTGAGCTCCCGAGGCGGCTTTCCACAGGTTCGGAATCGCGTCGCCGTGCTGTCACAGCACGCCCGTAGGGTCCCGGTTGTCGCTGGACGCGGGTGCCGGGTACTGTGCCCCGGTCCCCCCGGAAGTACCGGGGGCCGCACCCCTGCCTCCACCGGTGTCGTCTGCTGCGCACACGGCACGTCCGAGAGAGGCCGACACGACCACAGGAGGTGCCTGTGCGCCGCTATGAGATGATGGTCATCCTGACCGACCTCCTCGACGAGGAGGCTGCCACCGCGCTGTACGAGAAGATCAAGGGCATGATCGCCGACCAGGGCGGCACCCTTGTCGACGACGCGTGGTGGGGCAAGCGCGAGCTCATGCACGAGATCAACAAGCGCAACTACGCCTGGTACGGCGTCCTCGACTTCGAGGGCACCACCGAGACCGTCGCCGAGGTCGAGCGTCTGCTCAAGATCAACGACGACGTCGTGCGCTTCAAGACCGTGCGTCCCGAGATTCGCGTGCGCCGGGCCTCGGCCTGACGCGTCCCTCGACACCGTCGTGACCACCGGTCACGACCACACCTGACCACGACGACGAGGGAGACGCCATGGCCTTCGAGAGCAACTACGTGACGATGATCGGGAACCTCACCGACGACCCCGAGCTGCGGTTCACCAGCGGCGGCACGCCGGTCTGCGGGTTCCGGATCGCGTCGAACCGCCGGTACACCGACCGGGCCGGGAACCAGCAGGAAGAAACGACGTTCATGAACGTCAACACCTGGCGGACCCTGGCCGAGAACGTCGCCGAATCCGTGGGCAAGGGCGACCGGGTCGTCGTCATCGGCCGCGTGAAGGTGCGGTCGTACGAGGCCCAGGACGGCCAGACCCGCTGGGTCACCGAGATCGAGGCCGACGAGGTCTCGCCCTCGTTGCGCTGGGCCAAGGCCAGCGTGACCAAGACGTCCGGGTCGTCGGCCGGCGGCGAGTCCGGTGGCGGTGGCGGCGGTACCTCCACCAGTCCGCCCCCGCCCAGTGACGACGACGTCCCGTTCTAGGCCCCTTCCGCACCGAAACTTCCCCAGGAGACCCCGATGGCGACCAAGCCGACGAAGAAGAAGCGCCGTCCGACGCGCCCGAAGCCGTGCATGATGTGCAAGCAGGGCATCGAGTACATCGAC